>CALKDV010000329.1 GCA_938084085.1 uncultured Nannocystaceae bacterium | reverse complement strand
CGTGCGCGCACAAAATCGACAAGGCGGCGAGGGCGTCGTTACTTCCCACCTCTACCGAGGCGGCCGAGGCGATGCGGCACAGGGGCGCGATGGCAGTCAGCGCCGTCAGCCGCCGGGCCGCCTCATTGGCATCCGCGTCGGACAGCGCCGCGAGCGTTGCCGCCGCGGCGGCCTTGCGGAGATCGGCCCGCGGCGACGACAGGAAGGCGAGGAGGTCGGCGTAGACGGCGTCGGCTTCTCCCATGTTGGATGCGTTAGGTGTTGCGGCGGGAGCAGGGGAGGTGCGGGCGACGGCGGAGGCGCCGTTTGGTCAATATTGCCCGCCCGACCGCCGTTGTTGTTGTGTTGGATTTGTCGTGGATAGCCGAGGCGAATCGCGACAACGCCGGCGTTCGTGCGAGCTTTGGTCGCCGAGTTCTGCCCGATGGTGGTGAGCGACGATGGAGGGGGTCCGCCGCCGCCCGCCGGACTGCCGTCGGCGGCGAGTGGAACGGCCGCGGAATGTCGGGAATACGTCGGATCGATGCCAGAGTTGTTGCGTTGGATTCGTTCGGGCCAGCGGATGACGATCGTGACAATCGCGGGGTTCGTACGACGCCGGGAGGCCGAGATATTCCCGAAGACCACTCTGCGCGTTGGGCAGTGTGGTGGGAGCGGGAACCCGGCCGGCCGTTCCGGGGGCGGGGCCGCCGCAATATCGCCTCGCCGCCGCGGAATTTAGGGGACATCATCGCCAACGTCTTTAGATAGGTAGCCGTCGAGGCGGGGGAGGTCGCCGTGGCGGTCCGGTCGAAATCGGAGCTGATTTGGGCGCGCGGCGCGCTGGGGGCGGCGCGGGCGCAAATCCGAGCGCACTTTGGAAGCGTGGGGTGCAAAGCGCGACGCCGGCGCGGCGCTCCGCCCACGTCGCCTAGACGGAGGAGGTCGAGACGCGTCCAGGAGGCCAATCGCGGCGGTCGGGCGACCTCTGGCGGCCGAGATTGGCCGCGCGCGCTAGGAGGGGCTCCTGGCGGAAGTGTGAGGCGGAGGCGCCTCTCTTTTCTGGGCTGGTCAAAAGTAGGTACTGATTCCTACGCTAAAATCTGCCAACGGGCAGGACCAGCCCTCCCGCTAGCCACCCAGCGTGAGAGAGGGAGGCAAGGCAAGAGAGGTTGGTGATGGCTACCTCGGAGAGATGGAGGCGATTGGTTGCAGCACGGCCCAAACCTGGAGGCCAACACAGCACGTGGCAAACCGATGATGAAAGAGAACTGCACACATCATATGTTGCAATTGCGAGTAGGTAGCTATTTTACGGGTGGCGGGCAAGCGGAGGACGACGGAGGGCACAATCTGCGGGACGGCGCAAGCGGATCCATTTGCGTTCTGCGCGTCCCACGAAGCGCGGCTCGACGTGCTCGCCCAACTCCAGCTCCGCCTCGGACGCTGCGTGCCACCCGCAATCCAACAGCCCGGCCATCTCGCGGAACGGAAGCTACGGGATTGCACGCCGTCTCGCGGGCGCACCGGAATGAACGCACGGTGCTCGCCATCGTGGAGGCACCCGCTCCTGTACGAAGAGACGCTCGGCGTACGGGCTCATCTGCAACTCCACCTCGGGTGCGAGCCCCGATCCGCACGCCGGTCGCTCCACCGCTCCAGTCGCAGCGCCAGCTCGCGGAACGGAAAAGGTACAGGATTGCACGCCGTCTCGCGAGCGCACAGAAATGAACGCCAACTCCCTCGCGATTCTGCTGGCAGCGCCCCACGACGAGTGGCTCGAAGTGCACGCCCATCTCCCTCTAACTCAAAACTCCACCTCGGACGCGTCCACGTTCCGCTCGCCGCTCGAACACCCACTCACCACCGTCCACCGTCATCTCGGCCAATTCGCAGACCGGCACGCCTATTCCGGCCAGCCGGAAGACGCGCACGCGGCCATTCCGGGTACCTCGACGACGACACCGGGCAGCACTCCATCGTGGTGCTCCGCGACAGTCATCTCCGGCCAGCCCCGCTCGTCCATCAACACCGCCCGGAATTCCACGGTGCCAACGCCGGTCCCGTCGTCGCCCGTCCCGTCGCGGACGTTCGTCAACAAGCGAGCCGCACAACACTCCAAGGCAATTGCCTCGCGCTGCGCCCCCACCCACAGGATAGCAGCCTCCCGCGCCACCAAAGTTCAAACTAGCGGCCCCCGATTTCCCGCGAAGTCATCGCCCGCCAGCACCAAATTCGGCCCGTCAGCACCAGATTCGAGCAACAGACGCCCGGCCACGAGTGCAAGAGCACCCTCCACGCCATCCTATGCATGAACGCCACGCGCTCGTGGCACTGGTAGTGCCTCAAGGCGAGCGCCTCGCCCTCGTATCTCCCCCGGAAGTGCGCAGAGTTCCCGACGGTCCGAGCACGTGGCGAAAGTCCGGGGCAAGCACCCCCGAAATACAATCGCCACCCACTCCCCCGACGACCAGCCATCTCCCACGCGATATTGCCCCGCGGACTCGCCCTCTATTTCTTTCTATCGACGTCAAAGCCCGAGGACGGATCACCTCGTCCCGCTCTCTCCCCCATTCCCCCCATCAAATCCTGCGCGAACGAAAGCAAAATGAAGAGAATGTGAGATTCATACAGTTGCAAAGCCAATTCCACGCACGCATAATCCTCACCCGACGTCCGCCGCGGAATAGACGGAGAAAGAGCAAACATAACCCGCTCTAGCTCTGCTCCCCGGCCTTCTCCGTCCGTCAATACAATCGTAAAAAATCAGATCCCGGTTTGCAATTCGACGCACAACACATGTAGACGCCCCCCGCCGACGATTTTGCAGCTCCCCTCCCACTTACACGCGCTCGGCATCGATCTGGCGTCCCTCCAGGCCCCGCTGGCCGCGGCCGATTGCCTCTACCACCCTCACATCGCCCTCATATCCCCGCGAAAAGAAATGAACATCATACACTCACCTTCTTTTGCAAGAGCGCGCCCGCGACGCCGGCGCGAAATTCGACCGGGGACGGTCCGCCGCAGTTGCAATCTTGGAGGAGAGTGCGGCCGAGGCGGCGATGGCACCCGCCTTCCAGCGGAGCGATGCCCCCGAGAGAGGTTGGCACTTCAGCGCCCACGCGGTCCGCATGAAACTAGGATCGCCGCGGGCGGGACCGGCGCTAAAACGCGGCCCTAGGAGGTACCCAGCGACGGACGGGCATCTGTGCGTTCTCGGCGCCACGGAGGCGGGCCGAAGCGGCGTGGCGGCCGCGGCCCAGGGCCGGGAAGAGGAGGTAGCATCACATGGCTTGCTTGCCTCCAAAAAATCTTTGGTGTCAGCCGAAGAAAAACGCCACACTAAAGCAAGCCAGCAAAAGCAAGATGACGATGGTGCTCCCCCGGGCGTCCCGCCCAGGCCACGCCGCGGATCGCCTCCTTCGCGCCTACGCGCCGCCCTCTCCTACCCTTTGGGCGCGGGCGGCCGCCCGGGACACTGAGCCGAAGCGCCCTCGTTTGGGAGTTATGCGCCCCAAATATTGTTGTGCGACGAATAAAGATGGAGAGGACCCGAGACACGTGAACACCAATCTACTGCTGAATTATTGAACACAACAATCACCTCAGACGTTGCAAGCGCCGTTCGACCCTGAGGCGTCTCGCCTCTGCCTCTGCCCGGAATTCCTCCCTCGTAACGACCACCGCGTCACGATGAGTTTGTGGATCAATGGCGGGCACAACGCCCACTTCGCCGGCCCTCCGCAGAGCAGCCTCGCACGCTTCTTTTGCCTCCCGCTCCACCTCACGATCAGCGTCCGTCTTGTGGAGGTATTGGAACTCCCGCAATCGCCATTGGAGCCCCGAGCGTTCCACCCCCCGGCGCTCGAGCTTATCGTCGAACTTCCCGATCAGATAATCGAGGGTCACGAGCAATTTGTTGATGTCCGACGCGGAGTGGACAGCGGCCAAGCAATGTCGGGTCTGCACCCTTTGGAATTCGACAATCTCCGCCTCCAGCTTTGCCCTCCGCCTGTCGCTGTCCTCGCCGTTCTCTGGCTCCTGGTAGGATACCATGGCCGAGCCGAACGTGTCAAAGCACCGGTCCATCAAATCAATCTCCTCCTTGAGGAAGGTGGAGTCCTCTCCATGGCCCATGAGGCGGCAAATTTGCGGCAGCCTCCCCCTTAGAAACTTCCGCAGGAGAGCTCTATTCCGTGGCGATTGATACTGGTGCTGGAGCTGGTGTTCACGATCCCGTCGGAGCTGCCACCATTGCCGTTCAGCCGCACGACCCCGCAATTGACTTTGCAAACTACCGTTGACCCACGCCCATGCATCCGTTTCTTGAGACGGCCGCCCCGGCTTTGATCCGAGAGGGGTTCTTTTCCATTTGGGCAGCCGAGCATAATTGTAAACAGACTTGTAGCACTTGCCGTGTGTCTCTTTAATTTTCTCCTCCCTGTACCATGCAGCCAGAGTCTTCTTACCTCCTTCATCAAGATATTCATCTCTTTTTGCTACTATTGTTTCCATGATGCAATCCTTTGAGTGATCACTCCTCTTCCTCCCTTC
>CALKDV010000328.1 GCA_938084085.1 uncultured Nannocystaceae bacterium | reverse complement strand
GATGGACGCAGCGCGCGCCGCTGCGCTTGAGCTCGGCGTCGATCTCCCGCGCCACCACGTCGCGGGGGGCGAGGCTGCCGAGGGGGTGTTTGCCGTCCATGAGTGGCGCACCGTCCGCCCGTTGAAGGACGCCCCCTTCGCCTCGCAGCGCCTCGGAGATCAAAAAGCTCTTCGCGTCCGGGTGGTGGAGACAGGTGGGGTGGAACTGCATGAATTCCAGGTTGCCGACGTTGGCGCCGATCCGGTAGGCCATGGCGACGCCGTCCCCAGTCGCGACGGGAGGGTTGCTGGTGTAGCGGTACACCTTGCCGCAGCCGCCGGTGGCGAGCACCGTCACACGGGCCGTGAACACCTCTACCCGCTTCGCGCGGACGTTGAGGGCGAAGCAGCCGAAGCAGCCGAGCGTACCGTCCACCTTGTGCCAACTAAGGAGATCGATGGCGTCATGGTGTTCCAGGATCGTGATGTTGGGGTGGGCTTCTGCGGCGAGGAGCAGCGCCCGGCTGATCTCCGCCCCCGTGGAGTCGCGGTGATGCACCACGCGGCGAGCGGAGTGGCCGCCCTCTCGGCCCAGCTGAAACGGGGCGCCAGAATCCTGGGCAGGGTCGAACTGAACCCCGTACTTGGACGCAAGTCTGGAGACGAGCCCCGGTCCCAAGGTGACGGCGTGGTTCACCATCTCGGGCTCGCAGAGGCCGGCGCCGACCTCCATCGTGTCCTTGACGTGTGCTTCCACCGAGTCGTCGGGTCCGAACACCGCAGAGATCCCCCCTTGGGCCCATCGAGTATTCGAGTTTTCTTTGCGATGCTTGGTCAGCACGATGACCGTGCCGCGCTCTGCTACCTCAAGCGCGAAGTAGAGCCCGGCGATACCGGTGCCAAGCACGAGGAAGTCACACTGGTGGTGCTCGTGGGTCACGACGCGGAGACTCTAGCAATGGGGCGTCGAAATGCACACGTTCTTCACGGTCCCAGCACTCCTGGTGTAGCGTCCGATGCATGGCAACTCTCCGAAACCGTTGCGCGCGACTCGCGCGAGCGCTCGCGGTGACCGCGTTGTTTGCACTCGCCGTGTTGACCACGGCGTCCTCGCCCTCGGCGAAGGAGACCCGTCATGGTCGAAACAACTACTACTCCTATCGCGACGCGAACGGCATGCTGCACATCTCCAACATCCGGCGGTCCAAGGGAGATTGGAAGCTCTGGAAGAGCTTTGAGGGCAGCGGGAGCGGGCGATTTACAGCGCCGCTTCCGAATCGACCGTCGGTGAAACTAGGCCGCACCGCTCGGGCGCGAAAATACGACAGTCTGATCCGTGATGCGGCCCGTCGATACGATCTTCCCGTGGCCTTGGTGCGGGCGGTGGTCCACACCGAGAGTAACTACAACCCTCGCGCGGTGAGCAGCGTCGGGGCCATGGGCCTGATGCAGATCATGCCCTCGACGGCGAAATACCTCCGGGTCCGCGACGCGTTCGATCCCAACCAGAATGTGTATGGCGGGTGCAAGTTCCTCCGACTCTTGGCGAACCGATTTAACGGCGACATGGTGCTCACGATCGCCGGATATCACGCGGGCGCCGGGGCTGTTCAAAAGTACGGTGGCGTCCCTCCCTACGAGAGTACGCGGGCCTACGTGAAGGCTGTGATGCGCCGTTACTACGCCTATGAGCGACAACAGCGGATCGGCACCAGCGCCGCTCGCCGTGAACCGGCGCGCCACATATTGCCGTAGCTGTGGGCCGGGAGGCGTCGACGGTTCCTTTCGGGGCGTGGAAGGTTTATCCTCTGGGGGATCGTGATGAAGGATTTGGAGGAACCGATGGGGGTGAGCACCTTCGCGCACGGGCGATTACTCGGCGCTGTGTCTGGTAGCGGTTCGCTCACGCTCACGGAAGATGGTCACCTCGTGGTCACCGTACGTGGCGAGATGATGTCGCGGACGGACGGACTTTTGCTGTGCAGCGACAACGTGCGCATGAGGCCACTCAATTGGCGCATGCAGGGCCGGCAGGTAGAGGAGGTCTTTCATCGACTGGCCGCCATCGAGGGAGAGGGATATTTTGTGCTCGGCCGTGAGGACGAGCAGTTCTTCGTGTTGAATCTTGAGCGGGACCTCTGCTTCTTCGTGGAGTCGCGGCTGTGGGCGCTGGAGCCGACCTTGATGTGGGATGTGGGGACGCTCCCCGGGAGCCGTGGCGAGACCGAGATGCAACTGGTCCGGGTGGCAGGCGAGGGACGCATCGCCATGCGCGTCCCCGGCGATCTGGTCACGATCAAAGTGACTCCTGAGAGACCACATCGGGTCCGCAGCGACGCCTTCGTGGGATGGGTCGGTCACGTCGTGCCCGCCATGGACGACTACAAGGATTATCTGCGATGCGAGGGGGAAGGGGCGGTGTTTGTCAGCCTGCCTCGGGCGGGGCAACGGCACGGCGCACCGGTGGACGCGGGGACACAATGAGTGGGCGGCGGGGCCGAGACCTGAGGCGAATGAAAGAATGGTGCGGCTGAGTGGGACGACGCCTACGGAAGCTAAAGCAGGAGGTTGGGAACTTGCCCAACATGATCACCATTGGGCGGCTCTTTTTAATTCCCCCGACCGTGATGTTGCTCGGCGACGGCGACCCGTTCATGAATCTCTACGCGTGCCTGGTGTTTTTGTTCGCCAGCCTTCTTGACGTTGTGGATGGATGGCTAGCCCGACGCCAGAACTTGGTCACGTTCTTTGGGAAGTTTGTGGACCCCCTGGCCGACAAGGTGATGGTGATGTCTGTGCTGGTGTTTTTGGTGGCGTACGGGCGCTTGGGGCCCACCATCGTGGTGCTGATCGTTTTTCGAGAGTTCTACATCTCCGGCATTCGAATGCTCGCCCTCCGAGACCGTATCGAGATCGTCGCCGGAGCCGGCGGCAAGTTCAAGACCGGGCTCCAGCTGATAGGTATCGCGCTCATGTTGATTCAGTTCACGTACAGAGATCCGCTCTGGGGACTCTCCTATGACACGCAGGCCATCGGGCTCACGTTGTTATGGATCTCGGTTGTCTTCTCGTTGACGAGCGCGATCGCGTATACGT
>CALKDV010000327.1 GCA_938084085.1 uncultured Nannocystaceae bacterium | reverse complement strand
GGAGGGCATTCTCGTGTCCGAAGAAGAGCACGCCGACTGGCTGGAGACGCAGCTCGATCTAGTGCAGCGGATCGGCGAGCCGGGATACGTGGCGGAGCGACTCGGCGGCATCGGCTGAGTTCGCAGCGCCCGACGTCTACTTGCAGAGGTTGTTCGTCTGGTCGCAGCCGTTGTCGTTGCCGCCGGGGTTGTTGATGGCCCAGCAGCAAGGGAACTCCCCAGACAGGTCGCACGGAGAGTTTTGCAAGACACAGCAGCTTGGATCGGGCTCCACGAAGTCTTCTGGGTTGGGCTCTTCGAAGCCTCTGCAGTCCCCCTCACACGTGAACTCGCAGTCGAGGTCGAGGGTGGAGCCGTCTCCTCCCGTACAGGTAGCGCGGCAGTGCTCGACTACATCTTGAGTCTTGGCGAGGTCACCATCGCAGACCTCCGAGGGGATCGCGAAGAGATTGCCGAAGCGGTCGAGGTCCTGGTAGCTCGCGTCGAGCTCACCATTTCCACAGCCCGAGCAGTCGGTGCGACCGTAGGTGCACGACTGCGAGCAATCGGAGAAGTTGACGGTCCCGCCGCCGTAGGCGCCGAGCCCTGGTGGCGGCTTTAAGGATGTGCAGGGGATGGGCGTCACGAGGGTATCTTCAGAGGGGAGGCATCGGCCGGTCATCAGATCACAGATTCCACCCACGCCGGCGCAGTCCGCATCCTCCTCGCAAAACACCTTGTATTCACACTCCTCGCTCGGGTCGCTGAGTCCGTTGCCGCACGCTTCGCAATTGGAGTAGTCGAGGGTGCAGGTCTCTGAGCAGAGGATCTCTCCTGAGTTGCCGGGACACTTTGCGCCGTTGAAGTCGTCTTGATCGCAGGCCTCACCACCGGCGGCGATGCCGTCGTTGCACACGGCGCATATATCTGCATCGGCGAGGATCTGGCAGTTGCTGGGATCACATTCGGCCTTGCCGAGTGGGAATCCCAAGGCGACGCAGGCCACCTCATGTGCGCGGGCGATGTCTGAGGGGTCACACTGCTCGCCCGCTTTCGTGTCGACGAAACCATCCCCACACGAGATGCTCCGCTTGAGCTCAACGAGGCAGCCAGAGGCGCCGATGAGACTGCACAGCAAGACGAGTGGGAAAATCCGCACCCATGAAGCCTAGCAGAACGACCCACGGGTTTTCGAGCCCCGACGGGCGGATCGCGGTGTGCGATCACGCCCCGTGTGGTTTATGTCGTCGACGTGTTCAGCTATGCGAGGTTTGGGAGGTCACGCGAGGGGCCAAGCCTGTCTCTCACGCCGGGCGATGTGTGGAGCCCGTCTCACTCGAGATGGAGGCGACTCGTCGCGCGAGGCCGACGCAAATTACGGCGTTGACCAACAAGAACACGCGATCCCACCACGTACCTCCGGGGACCGCTGTGAGGATTGTGGGCAGCACGATCGCGCCGTGTATGCAGACCGCGGCCCATCCGGCGCTGAGGCCGATGAGCCATGGACGGAGACGGGGCCGCTGCATGGTCATCAAGATCACCCCAAGAGGGAGCAACGCCGACAGCCCCAGTGCGAGCCCGAGCGGTGACATGTTGCCCGCCTGGGCCATGAGGTAAGGAGCAGAGGCTCCCGCGGCACCACCGGACACGGCGGCGGTCCCCATGATGATCGCGGTTCGCCCTGCCTGACCTCGGGAGACCCCTGCCAGGCCAAGAATCGACAGGGCCGAGACGAGCAGCGCCAAAAGGCCCCGCTCGCCGCGGTAGTCGGCACCCTTGGCGGCGGTGACCGCGGCGTGAGCATCGATGATCCCCGCGCCGAAATCCTTGTCCCACTCGACGCGGTTGGGGTGGATCGCCGTCTGTTTCATGATTCGCTCGACCTCGACGGGGTTCGTGACCCCGGTGGAGGCAATGAGCGCGGCGACGCCGGCGGCGTGGGGCGAGGCCATGGAAGTCCCTTGGAACCAGAGATAGTCGTTCTCGGAAGGTTGCTGAATCTTGATGGTGTTTTGGAGGACGCCGTCGGGGTGTCCATCACCGTTCTTATCGTTCCGCGTGTCGCCGCCGGGGGCGGACATGTCGAGGGCCTTTCCCCAGTTAGAATAAAAGGACCGTCCACCTGAAAAGTCTGTCGCCGCGATGGCCACGGCGCCGTCGTAGGCGGCGGGGTAGCTGACGCGCGATCGTTTCTCATTGCCCGCCGCACAGATGACCGTGGTGCCTTTCTCGTGGGCGTATTCCACCGCCTTCGCCATGACGCGGGAGGGGAGGGGTCCGCCCAGGCTCATGTTGATGACGTGGGCCCCCTTGTCCGCGGCGTAGCGTATGGCAGCGGCGATACCGGGGACACTGCCTCCGCCGGTGCTACCGAGCACTTTGAGGGGCATGATCTTCGCGTGATGGGCGACGCCGGCCACCCCGAGACCGTTGTCGGTCGCCTGGGCGATCGTGCCGGCGACGTGGGTGCCGTGGGCGTGGTCGTCGAGTCCCTCGGGGAGTGATTTGTCGACGAAGGTCTCCCCATCGACGAACTCGATGCCCGCCAAATCTGGAACCGCCCGCACGCGCACTCCCTCCCAGTCGAGATCTTTGTAGGCCACGCCGGTGTCGATCACGGCCACGATCGCGCCCGCGCCTCGGGTGAGGGTCCACGCCTCGGGCGCCTTGATCGCGTCGAGGTGCCACTGCAAGGGGTACATGGGGTCGTCGGGTGTGAAGCGCGGACGATCGGGCTTGGCGGGGTTCACCTCGGGCGTCGGGCCCTCGCTAGCTGCGTAGGCGTGACGCGGCAGGGTGTAGATCAGCTCGGGCTCGGTCCCCTCGACGAGGGCGTCGCGGTCGAGCTTTGTACGCAGGGTCGTGAGGTCTTCGAGCGCTCCGGTGACGAGGTACAGGTTGTCTGATTCGGCGTGAGGCGCCGCGAGCTTCACTTGAAAGTTTGGCGACGCGTCGAGACGGCGAATGAAGGAATCGATCTCCTCCGGAGTGGCGTTTTCACCTTCGTGTGGGTCGAGCATGTCGAGCACCAAGGCCCCCGTGCCGCTGCCCGAGGAGATCGCCTCGGCGAGCGAGGGGAGGGGGGTCGCGCTCGAGGAGGGCGCCGCGTTGAGAGCGAAGTTCGGTGCGTGCATCCACCCGAGGGCGAGGCAGGTGGCGGCGAGGCCACAGACCATGGTGCGGGGAGAGCGTGCGAGGGTGCGAATGGTGGACATGGTTCAGCTCCGGCCACCCGCGCGGGCGACCCTCGTCAGTATAGACGCCAACCTTGGTGTGGGCACGGGCCAGCGGAGTGTTTCCCCACGATCGCCCGCGCTAGGTGGCGACGCGCGGACAGCGGTGGGACCTGCAGAGCGGCTAGTTGGAGGGAGCGCCGTCGCAGGCCATGGCGCGATCGAGGGTGCCGGCCGCGAGCTGGCAGCGCGCCACAAACGCCTGGTCGGAGATGCACGCCTCGAGGTCTTGCTTGGTCAGTTGCGGTCGACGTGTGCGGTCTCCCGCGGCTGCGCTTAAGAACACCAGGTGTGGGCGCACGAGCTGGCAGTGGCAGGCGTGCTCTTCCGTCGGTGATTGCGACAAGTTGATGCATCCAGAGAGCTGTTTGGCGATGTCGGGTGCGGGATCGAGGAGGCACCAGCGCTCGCGGGTCGCCTGGACGGCCGCGGCCGCGAGCGTCGCCGCTTCGGGCTTCGGTGTGACCACACGGCCCTGCGCAGCGTCGATGGCTCGGCTGATCCATCCACGGGCACAGCGCGCTTCGTCGTGGCTCATCCGATCGATGGCGTCGACCACGGCCGGGGCGTACATGCCGTTGGGGTCCTTTGAGTCGATGGGGGTCTCGCCCGGGGCAGGTCCACGACATCCGACGCTCGCGAGCACGCCGCCGAGCGAGATCGACACAAGGAAGAAACGAGAGTTGTTCATCCGCCTCACTGGGTTTGTATGTAGACTCCTCCGCGCACCATGAGCGTCCTAATGATGGACACGCCCTCGTGGCGACGAAAACCGCGACCGAAACCCGTGCCCCACGGCCGCGCGAAATGCGTAAAAGGCGCGGTACTGAGCGTCTTGTGGACGTGGTGCTGCAAATAGCCGCCGCGGGTCACGGACCGCGCTTTTCACGCACCCCGCGATCCATTTGTGGGTGGTGGGGCTGCGGGAGGCGGGGCCGCCGCGCAGCCTCGAGTGCGGCGGAGCCATCTTCGGGGGGGTGGATGCGGATCGGTCGACGTGGAGTCGCGACTCGCTTCTCGACGGCACGATCGCCGGGCTTCGGGGGGCGGTCCCGCATTCGGCGGGGTGGTGGAGGTGTTCCGTTCGGTCGTGTTCCGCGGTTCACAAGGCACATCATCGACCCGGCTCGAGAATCGCTGAGGCCGCACACGCGCAGCATTTTTTGAGTTGTGCTCCGGCTTGGAGCCTGTACCATCCCCGACACACGCGCTCGTAGCTCAGCTGGATAGAGCACCAGGCTTCGAACCTGGGTGTCGGAGGTTCAAGTCCTTCCGGGCGCGCCACACCAAGGCCCTGAAATCGCAGCGACGATTTTGGGGCCTTTGTATTTGGCGGCGCGGCGCCCCCCTCGGGCGCCCCTCCGTAGTCGCCTCGAGCCTTCGTTTACGCAGCTCAGCTCAGCGATTGCCTCGGACCACGCGACCGCCGACGTAGGCGACCTCAAGGTGGCGAGAAGGGATCAGCACGCAAAACCGGCTGCCTGTCCCCGCGGGATTATCTTGCAAAGTGACGTCGCCGCCGACCTCGCGCAATCGCTCTCGGGCGGCGTCGAGACCGACACCGCGGCCGCTGATCTCCGTGGCTTGTTCGCGTGTAGAGAAACCGGGCGCAAAGACGAGCTGTCGAATCTCGTTGGCGCTCAGCGACGCACCGTCGGCGATCAGGCCTCGCTCTCTCCCTCGGCGCTCGAGAATCTCGAGATTTATTCCCATGCCGTCGTCGTCCACCGCGAGCTGCAGACACTTTGTAGAGTTGTCGTAGCTCAGCGACATGAACACGGTGCCCGTGGGGTTTTTGCCGCTGCCCTCGCGCTCTGAGGTGGTCTCGATGCCGTGGTCGACGGCGTTCCGGATGCCGTGGGTCATGGCGTCCAACACGGACTGGGCCACAGCGCTGGGCATGTACACGTCGTTGCGCGTGGAAGGGATCCCATGGAAGACGATCTTCTTCTCAAGGCGTTCGGCCAGGTGATGACTCATGGACTCAAGGGGAGAGAGGGTACGCAGCAGGCTGACGTTCTCGGCGCGGAGCGCTCCGCTGAGGAGGGAGCGAACATCTGCGAGCATCTCAATCGGGCCTTGATTCTCGAAGTTGCCGAGCATCTCCGAGAGGAGCTCGAGGGTCGCGGTGGTCGCGTCATCCTCGGAGCCCCCCGAGATCTGATCCTTAACATCCACGATGCTGTTGAAGTGGGTTTCGAGCGCGTTGAGGTGCTCGCCGACTCGCGCGAGGCTGCTTTCTTCTTCGAGCACCGCGTATTCCGTGACGTGCGCGTGTTCAGAGAGCTCTTCGAATTTGAGCAGCTTGCTGTTGCCCTTGATGGTGTGAAGCGCTCGCATCAAGAGCACGCGGTCCTTGTCGTTGAGGGCTCCCGCGCTCTCCGCTCGCTCATAAATTCGACGAATGTTCACGATCCGCTCGGCCTCTGAGCTGAAGAACATCTCCCGCACCTGCCGGTCGCCCTCGGACAATGCGATCACGATGGAGGCCCGTCGGTTCGCCACCTCTGCCGCGGTCCGGAGGGCGCGCAGCTCGGTGATGTCGCTGACGATGAACAAGACGCGGTAGATCAGGCCGGCGTCATCAAGCAGGGGAGCGTAGCGGAGCTGGAACAGTCGAGGAGGGCCGGAAGGATCGGCGTTGGGCGGCCGATACTCTACGTTCTCCATGAAGACGTGATCGTTGAAGTACCAGGCGAATTCCTCCTCGCCGAACGCGGTCGACATGGCGGCGAGGTGGAGCTGATAGGCGTCGTCGCTCTCGCCAAACGCCCCGAATAACAGCTCGTTGGCGTCCACGCCGTTGAGATCATCGAGCTGGAAAATCCGCTCGCATGATTTCGAGAAGAGCGGCTGGATCACGAATTCTCGATCGACCATGAAAACGGCGTCGACGAGCGTGTTGAGGATCCGCTCGAGCAGCGCCCGCTGCTCCCGCTCCGCGGCGGCCTCCCGGCTCGACTGCGCCAGCGCTTCTTGGGTCTCCCCGTGGGGTCGGGCGACGAGCACGAAGTAGGTCTCGTCACCAATTTGGACCCGCTTTCCGCTGGTGAGGCATCCGATAGAGCGGCCGTCTACGTGGCGGAGGAGCATGGTGAGATCCATGATCTCGTCCTCGTCTTCAAAGACGGAATCGATGCCGAGCATGCTGAGCATCTCGCCGTCACCAAACAGGTCGTCGATGTCGGTACCAACCAGCGCCTCGGGTTCATGACCGAGGATTTTGAGGAAACCTTGGCTGGCGCGGACGACACCGCCGTTTTCATGCGTGACCAGGACGAGGTCAGGGAGGTTTTCTAGAATAGATTGCCAGTTCATCGATGGTTCGACTAGCGCAACGAGGTAACCCGACAGTAACAAGGATGCCCACCCATGTACCGCAAATTTCTGAGGGACCCTCTCCCTTGCCTCGGGGGAGAAGTCCAACGACATCGCGCCGCAAGCGCTGTGCTTTTGCCTAGCGTCTCGTCGGGCCCGTCCGGGAGGCGGACACGTGAAACAAATGGATATGGTCCGCGATGGTCCGGTCGGGCTCTCGATCCCCAAGCCATGGAAAGCACGAGCGACGCACCACCCAGTCGTCGAGGTGGATCGCCATCCAACCGTCGCGACGGGGTTGAGTTCGACATTTGAGTGAGATGACCTCCGCCGGCTCACCCTCGTACGCCCGCGCGAGCTCGCGGCGCAAGGTGGGGGCTCGCGCGGAGAAACGCGAGTAGTAGTAGATGCGACGCAGGTCCTCGCCGGCGGCGTGGCGGGCGAGATCTCCCAGATTTTGCCCCCAGTCCTCTCCGATCACCGAGATCTTCTGACCGCCTTCGACCCCGCCGACAGTCGCGCTGAAAAAGCCGAGGTAGTGGGGCCACGCGGAGAGGTTTCCGGCGAGGACGGTAGTCAACGCGAGGGGAGTCACCGCGCGGGCGAGCACGGGGCGATGGCTCCACGAGCGCACGAGGCCCGACACGGTGAGCCCAGCGAGCATCGAAAGCGCGGGCACGACGGGGAGGAGATGCCGCACGCCGATGGAGATGCGCGAGGCCATGCTCAACACGATCGGGATCACGGCGCAGAGGATGAGCGCGTTCGTCGTGAGGTCGCCACCGCGGAGACGTCGCAGCCTCCAGAGCCCGCCGCCGGCGCAGAGGAGCACCACTGTGGCGGGCAGCTTGGCCACCAGCATCACAGGGAAGTACAGGGGATGTCCCGTGACCTTTTGCCCCCAAAACCACCCCCCGTGCCCCAGACCCTGCTGCGTGCGAACGGTGGCCAGCCCAGCGAGGTAGGTGCGCGGGAGGGGGATGACCCACTGTTCGGGGAGCAGGCCGAAGCCCGCGGTGGAGAAGACGTCATGGTCGACCCGACGGGAGAGCCAGTTGTGCGGCTGCGGGCCGTCGAGCAGCGCGCGCACAGTCCACCCCGTATCTTGAAAGCGATACAGGGCGTTGATCGCCAATATTGTCGCGACGACGCCACCGAGGATGAGCAGGGAGACGAATCGGAGACGGCGTCCCTTGGAGAGCGCCGCGAAGCCGCCGACGCCGAACGCGGCCGCCATCGCCACGCCGAGCATGGCGAGCACCGCCAGCGGAATCCCGCTGTGCTTGACGCAGATCATGAGCACCGTCGCCGCGATCATTGAGAGCGCGGCGCGGGCGCGAGGGCGCCGGAGCAGCTCGATCATACCGATGACTGTGAGGGTCGCGGCGACCGTCAATGGGAGATCTGTGGTGCAAAGCCGGGCGTGCGCGAGCAGGGTCGGGTTGATCGCGACGAATCCGGTGGCGGCGAAGGCCGCCATCGGGGGGAAACGTCGCCGGGTCCACCAACCACAAATCAAGACGAGCGCGATCATCCATGCCATGGACGTGCGGCGCGCGACCGTGCGCCACGCATCCATCGCTTCTCCGTCCTTGCGGAGCAGATCCGTCGCGACACCTGTGACGTAGGCCCTCTTCCAGCCCCGTCGTTCTTGCAACGGGGGATCCAGGTCTTCAACGCCGGAGATCATCATCGCGGACCAGGCGTTTGCCAATGGAGGGTGGGCGTAATTGAGGCGGGTATCGTCGGTGTGGAGGTAGGCGATGCCGCGCACGAGGTGCAACTTTTCGTCGGTGGTCCACGTGCGACCGAGCTCCGAGGTGTACATAAAAACGCCGCAGACGACGGCCCAGACGTACGGCATCCACCGCTCCCACTCATGCCGGCGCCGGACGCGATCACGGGTGCTCGGTTGCGACTGAACCTGCCTTGCGGAGGCGGTCGTAAGGCCGGCGGCCACCGGCTCGTTCTCACCTGGAGGTGTCACAAGGATGCGCACGAAGGTACCATGAAGCCCTCATCGAGAGGATCCAAGGTCGCGTTGTGGTCGGTGCCATCGGCCGCGTATGCTTGTCGCGATGAGGAGCCTCGCAATGTTCACCGCGGTCGCGTGGATGGTGTCGTCAAGTGGATGTGGGGCCAAAAACTCCACGCCCGGTCCAAGCGTCGACGCCAACGTCGACGCGGCGGCGGTCGCGTCTGCACCCCCTCCAGAGGTGGAGACCGGGGGGATCGTCCCTGTAGACGCGCCCACGCCCGCAGCGGCAGATCTCGCGGGAATCGAATGGTTGGAAGATGACCTCGCGGCAGCCACGGCCAAGGCCACCACGTCGAACCCGACCAAGCCGTTGCTCGTGGACATGTGGGCCGGGTGGTGCCACACCTGCCTCTCGATGCGTCAGACGGTGCTGCGCGACGCAGCGCTCGCCAGCTACGCGGACCGACTCGTGTGGCTCGCGCTCGATACGGAGCGGCCCGAGAACGTGGAGCTCGTCGAAAAACTAAACATGAGCATGTGGCCGACGTTCTACGTGCTGGACCCCGCCGATCAGTCGGTGCACGCGGTGTTCGCGGGGGGTGCCTCTGTGGAGCAGTTCCAAGAGTTTTTGTCCGACGGACTCGCGAGCTATGAAGCGAAGCAGGCAGGACGCGATGGGGACGGCGACACGGCTCAGGGGTGGATGAGCAAGGCGGCGGCGGCGGTGGCAGCGACTCGGTTTGGCGACGCGGAGGTCGCCCTCGTGAAGGCCTTGGCCCTCGCACCTCCCGAGTGGTCTCGTCGGCCGGAGGCGCTCGTCGAGCTGATCCGCGCCCGCTACAAGCAAGACGCCTTCGATCGCTGCGCCGCGTTGATCTTCGAGTCCATGGAGGCGGTGACCCGTTCCAAGGCGGCCAGCGTCACCGACTTCACGGTCTACGGGAGGCGCTGCCTCGACGGCTTGAGCGTGGCACAGCGAGGGCGAGCGCTGCGTGACATGATCGCGGCGCTCGTCAACTTGGAGGGCGATCCGCAGGGGCGCTTGAGCATCGATGACCGCAGCGATCTTTTGTACAACCTCCGGGGGCTCTACGAGGCCTTGGACGACAAGGACGCGGCGAGGGCGGCGGCCACGCGACAGCTGAAGCTGTTGTCGCTCGCGGCCCACGCGGCCAAGACTCCCCGGGAGGCGATGATTTACGCGTGGCCACGCGCGGAGGTCCACGTGTACCTCGGTGAGGCGAGCAAGCTCGAGCCCGAGCTTGTGGCATTGCACAAGGCGCTGCCCGATGAATACGATCCGCCGTATCGTCTCGGATGGCTGCGGATGAAGATGGGGGACGCCCGAGGGGCGGTGGCGCCGCTTGAGCGTGCCGTGTCGCTGGTCTACGGCCCAAGGAAGGCGCGCGTGTGGTCGCTGCTTGCCGATGCGTACGCGGAGCTTGGAGACGCCCCGGCCGAGCGGCAGGCTCGAGAAGGGATCGTCACGCATCTGCGAGGTCTCCCCCCAGGCCTTTCCAGCAAAGCGCTCGAAAAGAGCGCGCTTGAGGAACTTGAGGCGGCTAGGGAACGATCCGCGGCGATGCGCTGAGTTTTGATGTCGCGGTTTGCTATGGTGTGAGGGGTCACGGCGCGGCCGGGGCCGCTACAACGATTGGATAAAAAATAATGACGCGTCGATCAGTAATTATGCAGGGGCTGTTGTGTACAGGGCTTGTCGCCGGCGGATGTGCCGACAAGGAGTCGCTCACCGGGGCGAGTGGTGATGAAACCTCTTCCGCAGAGGGTGATTCCACGGGTGACGTTGGTGGCATGGAGACCACCGCGAGTGACGCTGGTTCCGAGGAGGGCTCGGCGAGTGCGGAAGCGGGGGACGGAGACGGAGACGGAGACGGAGACGGAGACGGGGACGGGGACGGAGACGGCGACGGCGATGGGGACGGCGACGGCGATGGCGACGGGGATGGAGACGGGGATGGAGACGGGGATGGAGACGGAGATGGAGATGGAGACGGGGACGGGGACGGCGATGGAGACGGGGACGGGGACGGGGACGGGGACGGGGACGGAGACGGGGACGGAGACGGGGACGGAGACGGGGACGACGACACCGACAATGACGGCATCCCGGATGAGAGCGATCCCTTCCCGAGCGATCCCAACCTTCCGGTGGTCGCCCTGCCGAACTTGGTCTATGCCCAAACCGCATCCACCTTGTTCACGATGCTTCCTGGGAGCCCCTACACCGTGTCGACGGTGGGGAACTTCACCTACGATCAAAGCCCAGGGAGCGTGACAGACATCGCCATCGACCGATATGGGGTGCTGTACGCCGTCACGTTCAACGACCTTTTTGTCTGTGATCCCACCACCGCGGCGTGCGTCTATCTCGCGGATCTTCCGCAGAGCTTTAACGGACTTACGCTGGTGCCGCCCGGGGTGCTTAACCCGTTCTTGGACACGCTGGTGGGCATCGCCTCGTCTGGAGAGTGGTATGAGCTATCTGTGGGTGGAGGCAACGTCTCCATCACCTCCATCGGCACCTACGGAGCGGGCTACAGCTCTTCGGGGGATGCGTTCTCCATTCAAGGTGTGGGCACCTACGGGGCCGTGAACAAGACCGGGATCGCCGACGACGTGATCGTGTCGGTCGATCCCTCCACCGGGGCGGTGATTGCGGATGTGGCGACCCTCACCGGCTACTCCTCAATCTTCGGATTGGCGGGCTGGACCGACGCGGTCTTCGCCTTCTCTTCCAACGGAGACGTCTTGTTTATTGATCCAACCACCGGCACGTGGAGCGTCGTGCAGTCCACCTCCAACAGCTGGTGGGGCGCGGGCGTCTACACCATTTTGGCGCAGTGAGTCTGACCTCGCCACGGCGGTCCTTGTAGTGCGGAGGCTCCTCGTTACCGGCTTCTTCGATTGGCGCGAAGTTGGCTCTCCGCCCGATCTCTCCCGCTTGGATCACAATCCGAGTGGGAGGCTGCTGCGTGCTGATCCCGCGCGGGCGCGCAGCGGTGGTGGGGAGCGGGGCGGCGCGCTGCGGGGGCTCTTGGATGAGGCTTGGCAGCGTGCGCAGGGAGTGGAGGCGACGTTCGAGATTTTGCCAGTGGTGTGGGACGTGGCGACGAACATTTCCTACGACGAGTACGACGTCGTCGTCCATTTGGGGCTCGGGGTCTACGATCATGAGGAGGTGCTCTGGCTGGAGCGAGGCGCGATGCATCGGCGTGAGGGGCTCGACGCGCGGGGGCTGGAACCCGCGACCACAACATTTGTGTCGGACCACGACGTGGATGAGCGGATCCAAGGACCCCGGTGGCTCGACGAAGGGATCGCCAGCCTCGAGGGCGCGCGCTGTGGCGGGTATCAAGTCGTGGTGAGGCAGGCCCGCCGTGACAATATTTTCTTGTGCAACGAGACCCACGGACGATCGCTTTTCCGTGTTCGCAAGGAAGCAGATTCGGCTGGGATTTTGGCCGCATACTTCATCCATCTGCCGTATCCTCGAGACGACGATGAGGGGGGCTTGGCGCTCGGCGTTGAACGGTTGATCTGTTTGCTGCTCGATCAGATCCGCGCCCAGCATTCAGCGTGAGGCCACGAGGGCGCTGTCGATGGCCTCGAGGGTCGCGCCAGCGCTGCAGGGGATCCGAACATCGACGAGGGATGAGATCACCGTTTCGTGAGGGTTGATTTCGACCGTGGGTTGGCCCTGCTGTTTGGCGACAAGGACCGGCTGCACGATGTAGGGGAACTGGCTGCTCGTGCCGATAGAGAAGATCAGATCAAATCCCCGGTGGAGCTGGGTGGCGAACTCCTGGGTGGCGGCCGGGGGGAGCATCTCTTCAAACAACACGACCTCAGGGCGAAGGAGGGCGCCGCAGTCCTGGCAGTGAGGCAGGGCAGGGAGCCGCCGGTAATCGTCGACGCGAGCGCGCCAGTCGCACTGGGTGCATCTGAGGCGGTGAAGGTCCCCGTGAATCTCGATCAGGTGTCGACTGCCTGCGGCGGAGTGCAGGCCGTCGACGTTTTGCGTGAGCACCCACAGCTCCGCCGGAGGCCACGCTTCGGCGCTCCAGCGGGCGAGGATTGCGTGGGCCAGGTTGGGGACCGCGCCCCGACAGGCCTGTTCAATTTGGAGGAGATACTTCCACGTGACCTCGGGCTGCTCCCGAAAAACAGGACCCGAGAGGGCCTCTTCGATCGGCATGTCATCGTCGGTCTCGACGTCGTCATAGATACCTCCGACGCCGCGATAGGTGGGGAGGCCCGACTCCGCAGAGACCCCGGCTCCGGTGATGCAGAGGATCCGCCGAGCGCCGGCGACCCACGCGGCCGTCTGGCGGACGAGGTCGGGTGGCGGTGGCGGTGAGGGGCTCATGCGTCCGTAGGTGGGGACACCAGGCTTCAGAAGGTTCCACCGATGATCGTTGTGCCATCGATCCGGGTCGCCGTTTGGGGTTGAATCTCGATGAGGGCGCTCCCCGGAGGGAGGCCCAGGGCATCGCTGAGGTCGATGGTCGGTAGCGGGATGCTCCCGAGGCCGCCGCCGGCGAGCGCGCCAACGAGGGCGTCACCCAATGCGTTTTGCAGCACGCTCTTGAGGAGGGGCTCGGCTTCGAATTGCTCGGGCTCGTTGATCGTGAGCTCGCTGTCAATGGAGGAGACCC
Organism: uncultured Nannocystaceae bacterium; assembly: GCA_938084085.1. Classification (GTDB taxonomy): domain Bacteria; phylum Myxococcota_A; class Polyangia; order Nannocystales; family Nannocystaceae; genus JAAZXR01. The sequence continues at coordinate 544 of CALKDV010000327.1, read as the reverse complement.
CGGTGATGTCAAGGGCGATGCCCGTCTCCGAGGCGCCGACCTCAAGGGCGAGATCGCAAGAGACGTAGGCGACGAAGGTGAGGGGGTCGCCTTGGAGCTTCATGCTGCCGTCGATGCGCAGATCTCCGAGGTGGGCGATGAGCTCACCTTGGGGGCCGCAGTCGGAGGCTGTGGGCGCGAGCATTCCGCTGAGCGTGAGCTCGAGATCGGTGATTCCAAAGAGATCAAAATTGACGTCCCCGAGGAGCTCGGGGCCTACGGGGAATTCGAGCAGCCCGCCGCGCCAACCGGCGAACAAAATCTGGTTCAGGAGATCATCGGTGAGGGCGATCTCGAGGGGGGCTTCGCGGGGCAGCGTGAGTGTCTGCGGCGTGAGCCCACAGCCTGCGCGATCCGGGATGCCGAGATTCTCGTAGGGGGTGACCACCGTGTCGGTGTAACCGCCGCCGCGCTCGATGAATGCGCCACCTTGAGGTGGTGATGGATCGGGCGGCGCGACCCCGTCGTGAAAATCGGTCGCGGCGAAGTCGGTGACGAGGTTGAC
>CALKDV010000326.1 GCA_938084085.1 uncultured Nannocystaceae bacterium | reverse complement strand
CGACGTAAACGCCGCCTGCGCAAGGGTCCGTTCCGACCCCGCGACTAATCCGAAGCGATCTTCGAATAAAAAACCCGGCCCTGCGCCGGGTTTTTTCATTGTAGGGACGGTACCCTCGACACTGCCGGTCCAAGGGCGTCCGTGAAGGCACATGGTCGCCGCCACGCGCGCCCACCGGACGATGCCCTCTCGGCCCCCCTTTCCCCATGCCCAAACGCAGACGCAGACCCCGGCGATCCGTTCGTAGCTCCATCCGAAGGTTTCGCGCAGACCTCCGCCGAGCGCTGTGGATCCTCGCCTTTCTCGTCACAGTGGGGGGCGTGATCGCTCAGCAGTGTGGGTGGGCGCCCGCCTGGCCCCCGAGCCGGCGCTCGCTGACCGCCTCGGCACTTCCAGAGAGCGGCGCGCTGCGGGTGGCCACCTGGAATCTGCGCAACTTCCCTGGCCGCGGCCAAGACGTGCAGGGCATCGCCGACGGTGTGCGCAGCCTCGGTGCCTCCCTCGTCGCCGTGCAGGAGGTCAAAGACGCCGATGAGCTCCGAACGCGGCTGCCAGGGAAAACCTTGGTCCTCTCCAAGGGCGGCGGCCGTGGTCATCAGCGGCTCGGGTTCGCGTACGATCCGGCCCACCTCGCGCCCGTCGGCGCCCCACGCGAACACCGGGAACTGACCGCGGGGGGGCGCGTACGACCGGCGCTTACCCAGGCGTTTGAGGTGCGGGCCACCGGCACGCGTTTCGACGCCATCGTGGTGCACCTCAAGGCCATGCCCAAAGGTGCCGCCCTGCGCCAGACCCAGTGGGCACAGCTCCAAGACATCGTCCGCCGAGCCGACCGTCGGGTCCTCGTGCTCGGCGATTTCAACCCTGTAGGGGGCGAGGGCCGCTCCGCCCGTGAAGAGCTCGCGGCCCTCGACCGGGCCCTCGCTCCGGCCGACCTCACGAGGATCCCAGTGGAGGACGGGTGCTCCGCCTACTGGGACGGGCCCCGCCGGGACGCATGGAAAGAGCCCTCGCTGCTCGATCTGATCTTCGTCCGAGGTTTCGACGCGAAAACACCGCTCCTCGCCCACGCGGGAGGGCATTGCGCGGCCCATGCCTGCGAGTCGCTCCGCTCCACCGACGCCTACCCTGACACCTCTTTCGAGACCCTCAGCGATCACTGCCCCATCCACGTGGATCTCCCTGCGGCCGGCCGCGACATCTCTGTCACACCATAGCGGCGACGCCACCGCTGGTCGGGGCCTCCCGTGCTCAACGCCCCCCGGGACCCGCGAAGACGCGCCGCGGGCGGTGCCGCTGTTCACGCCGAGATTTTCTCGCCCTTCGCCGCCATCCGATGAAGCTTCTGCACCTTTGATCCGTCCGTGGCATCATGCACCGGCACATGGGTTGCTCGGATCGGTTTCGTGCGACGCATCGTCAATCACACCACGGGTGTTCTACAACCAAAACACCCGACTAGACTCAATTTTCAATCGTAGGAGCAACCAACCATCATGTTTATGAAAAACCGTAACTGGAGCTTTTTAGGGCTCGCGCTTATGTCTGGCATCACCCTCGGCGCCACCCAAGGCTGCGACCAAATTCAAGAAATCTGCGACCTGTCCTGCCCGGACGAGGGCATCGCGCAGGGCAACGCCAGCATCTCCGGCATCGCCTCCGTCGACGCTTTCTTCGGATCCGTCATCGCTGTGCGCGACGCCTCGGCGCGCCTGCAAGGCAACATCAATAAAGAGATGCTCGGCCTCGCCACAGTGCTCGGCGTTGAAGGTGCCGCAGACCTCTCGACCTCCGACCTCTCCGCGCAGGTCTCCGCGGCGCTCGACGCAAAAATCAGCGCCAACGTCTCTGGCGGCATCTCGATCAAGGTCGCCCCGCCCAAGTGCGAGGCGAGCTTAGAGGCCAGCGTGAGCGCGGCCGCCGAGTGCGATGTGAACGTGGAGCCCGGCATGATCTCTGCGAGCTGCAACGGCTACTGCGAAGTCTCCGCCGACGTGGCCGCGATGTGCCAAGCAGAAGGCACCCTCAAGTGTGAGGGGCAAGCGCCCAACTTCGCCTGCGAGGGCAGCTGTACCGGCTCGTGTCAGCTTGAGGTGGCCGCGGGTTGCGAAGGCAGCTGCTCGGGCACCTGCGACGGCGCGTGCTCCGTGTGTGCTGGCGGCGCCTGCGAAACCGACGCCAACGGCTTCATCACCAACTGCGCCGGTCAATGCATGGGAAGCTGCTCGGGCGAGTGTCGCCTCGAAGCGGGCGGCGCCTGCGAAGGTCGCTGTGAGGGCAGCTGCGAGTACACCCCCGGTGAGTTCGGCTGCGAGGCCAACGCCACCGCCAAGTGCGACGCCCAAGCCATGGTCGACATCGACTGTCAAGGCCAGTGCGAGGCAGACGTGACCCCCCCCGAGGTGAGCGCAGAGTGCAAGGCCTCCGTGGAGGCTCGCGCCAAGGCAGAGATCGAATGTTCACCTCCGAGCGTGGAGCTCTCCTACCAGTTCGCGGCGGGCATCGACGCGGACGCCCAGGCGGAGTTTAAGGTGACGATGAAAGAGGTCGCCGTCCGCTACAGCGCGATGGTGGCTGCTGTCGCCAAGGCCGACTACGTCATCGACGCCTCCTTGCAGCTCATCGCCGACGCGGGCGGCGCGGTCAAGGGAGCGGTCAACGCCATCGGCGCCGACGGAAGCATCGACATCCGCGCGAGCATCGGAGTGGGTTGCGCCTCCACCGAGCTCAACGCGGTCGGATCCGCCATCGGCGGGGTCGAGGGTGAGCTGGGCGGAAGCATCTCCGCCGTTGAGACCGTCGGCGGCATGCTCGGCGCCTAGGCACCACGTCGCAAGGCGACAGCCGGGCCAGCCTCTCCTTCAGGGGGGCTGGCCTTCTTCGTGGCCGAATGCCAACGGCGCGCTGGATCTCCCCCAGACCCACGCCCCACGAACGAGGCCGGCGACCCCTCCCGGGATGCCGGCCTTTAATCGCGGGACGCATCTGAGCGCCCCAAGTCTCACTGGAGAGTTGAGCCTACTGCCAAATAAGCTCGACGCGGCGATCCTTGGACCGCTCCGCCTCGGTCTGGCCCATGGACTCAAGGTCGCCCTTCGGGTTGACGCTCATGGTCTCCGCCGGGACTCCGAGGTCGGTGAGGTAGGTCTTCACCCCCTCGGCGCGGCGCTGGCTCAGCGCGATGTTGTACTCGGTGGTGCCCACGTTGTCGGCGTGCCCCTCGAGGATCACATTGCGACCCTGCTCCGCGAGACAACTGGCCGCCGCTTGAAGCGCCGCTTCGGTCGCGGGGGAGAGCTTGGGAGAGTCAAACGCGAAGAAGATGGCTTCCAGCTCACAGAGCACCTCGTCGGAGCTCTCGCCGTAGTCTCCAGAGAAGATGCACTGGCCGCCGTCGCAGATCTCGTCCATGGGGCAGTCGTCATCGGAGCTACACGCAGACTCACAGCGACCGCTGTCGAGATTGCAGGCGCCGCCGCCACAGTCTTCTGCAGAAGCACACGCGCCACAAACGCCGTCACGACAGACCCAACCCCCGGTACAGTCGTCGGAGGAGGTGCACGGGGAGCCAAGCTCGCCTGGCGCGCCCGAACCGGCCTCACTGGCACCGCACCGGAATTCGACGCAGGTCAGGTCTTCACCGTTCTCGCCCTTGGCCGCGCAGTCTTCGTCGGTGGTGCAGTTTTGGCAAAGTCCCTCCACGCAGGTTTCCCCTGCCTCGCAATGCTTGTCCTTTTTGCAGGCTGGATACTCCGGCTTTTTACAACCGGTTGCGCTCAGGGCGAACAGCGCGAGTGAGACTGAGAGAGTTCCTAGAAGCGATTTTGTTAGGGTCATGGTCGAGTCCTGAGGTGGCGAGAGCATACCAGAACTTGCCCCGCGCAACGCGCTCGACCACCCCTGCACCTTATTTACTGAGCGCTGACGCGGACGGCGCGCTCTTGTGACCCGGATGGCTGCGGCTGTGTCATGATCTCGATCCATGGAGCTTCGACGAGGCAAGATCCTCTGCACACTCGGCCCTGCGAGCCAGGACCGAGCGACCCTAGAATCCTTGCTCGCGGCGGGCATGAACGCGGTGCGCATCAACTTTTCGCACGGCGCGCAGGAGACCCACCGCGCCACGGTCGCACAAGTTCGCGCGCTGTCTAAAGACGCGGCTGT
>CALKDV010000325.1 GCA_938084085.1 uncultured Nannocystaceae bacterium | reverse complement strand
AAGACCGCGACTTCAGTGCACGGACCATTACTACACATGGGATGGTCAAGAGACCGCAAAGAAGGATCGTCGCCTCAAACGAACCCAGAGGATGGAGCGCAGGCAAGCGTCAAAACGACAGCGTCAGACGGCGCGGCAGCTGCGTCTTCGGGAACGAGCGAAGCGGCGAACATCGAGAGACCGTGAGTGAACCCGCTCCGTGTGACGAACAGTCTTCAGTGGTCCCGACCACCCGACGCGGGAACGCGCGCGGCCACGCATGCGGCAGCGAACGTCGCAGACGGCCGATCTCCCGCACGCACCGACCCCCCAACAAAACAACCCCACCCCCCGGTGGGGAGGGTGGGGTTAGTGAGCCCGGTAGGACTTGAACCTACGGCCCGCGGATTAAAAGTCCGCTGCTCTACCAGCTGAGCTACGAGCCCGAAAGTCTCCGCCCCGGCGGACCGGAGCGGAGGAAGCGACCCCTACGGGATTCGAACCCGTGTCGCCAGCGTGAAAGGCTGGAGTCCTAGGCCCCTGGACGAAGGGGTCGCGAGAGCGCTGTTCTTACTCGAAACTTCGGCGTTGCACAAGTCCTGAAACGACGCCTGCCGCGCGTGGGCGGGGCGTCGCCAGGCCTCGCACCGGAGGCGCCGGGCAGCGCGGCGCGGAGCACGGAGGGTGGGGGACGCGCCCACCGCTGGGTGCAGGCGGCGAGCGTCGCGCGATCTCGACACCGCAGCCACCAAGAACGACGAGAGGACCCACGACGTGCGTGAATCCTCTCCTCTGGGGCTGCGCCCCGTCGGCGTCGGCGATCAGCCGGCGTCGGGGTTGAGCAGGAGCATGGATTTGGCCGAGGCCTTGAACGTCGCCTTGAGCGCGTTCCATGCGGGGGTCTCACACTCGTACACCACCCAGTGCATGCGCTCGTGGGAGGCCTTGAGCATCACGAAGGCGCGGGCCTCGCCCTTGCCCTCGGCGGCGGGGACCTCAAGCTCGGCGGTGATGGAGCGCTTGGAGCCCTTGCCCTTCGCAGCGCCGGCGTTGACCTTGGTGCCCTCGGGGTAGCCCAGGGATTCCACGGTGTCTTTGAGGTACTGATCCATCTGCATCTCTGGATCGTCTTGGAAGTAGCCCATGGCACCAAAGGTGATGGTGGCGGGGGGCACACCCTCGACGCAGCCGGTGGAGTCGGTCTTGCTCGGGTTCATGGTGGCGAAGAACGGATTTTGCTCCACGAAGGCTTCGACGCCCTTGGGCAGGCGAATGAGCACCGCGTCGTTGAACACGGAGGTGGGCATGTCCTGGTTGACGTCGGCCGGGCACTCGGTGCGCACGGCGACGGCGTAGGGATCGTCCGAGTTGGCGTCGGCCTTCGCGGAGCCACCATCGTCGGAGGCAGCAGCACCGTCGTCTCCGGCGGCGGCGCCGTCGTCACTCGCGGCGGCTCCGCCGTCCGCGGCCGCGCTGGCGCCGGTGTCCTCGCCGGGAGGGGTGGTGCCTGCGGGCGTGGCGGGCTTGCAACCCATGGCCAACGCGAGGCCGAAAAACAGAGCAGTGACAGGGGCGATCGTTCGTCGGTTCAAAAGGTAGTACTCCTTGCGCGCGGAACGTATCAGGCATCCCCAAGGATGTGGAGTTCTCAATGAACTGAGATCCTCACGCGCAGTGGTCCGCGGCGCCGCGCGAAGGTCTTCAACGTCGGCCAGTCGCCCAGGATCTGGCAAAAAACAGCGGATAGAGCCGCTTATCCCCCGCTGATCCCTGTCAGAACAACGTTGCGCAAAGCGCGCCGCGCACCCTGTTCGGACCCGCGCATCGGATGCGTCAGTCGTTCATATGCCACTGCACGGCGCCGTTGGGCAGGAAGTACATGAGCGTCATGCGTCCACCCTCCACCGTGGGTGTGTGCCGACTTCCCGGGCCGAGGAAGACCCATCCCGGGGGGCGCCCGTCAAATGAGATCTCCGTCTGGCTGGCGTCGTCATTGCCGCCGCCCGCCGCGAAGCCAATGGTCACCTCACCGTGGGGGTGGGTGTGTTCCACGGCGGCGCCCTCGAGGCTCACGATGTCCACGGACAGGCCCCGCGTGTCAGGCGTGGGCTTCGCGATGCGGCAAAAACGAGCCTGCGGCTCTCCTCGATCGCACAGCCACCCCTCCGCCACACCTCGGTGGAGCGACGCCTCCAACGCGCGCATCAACGACGACGAGGTCGGGAAACGCTCACGCAGTTGGGACTCAAGGTCGGCAATTTGGTCGCCGGAGGTGCGGGACGCGGGGTCGAGTCGCGCCACCTCCTCGAGGAGTGGGTCGATCAGGGCAAGCAAGCTCGCGGGGTCGTGCGCAACGGCGGGATCGGTCATGGCGACCCAGTGTCTCCCACGTGGGCGTCGAACACCAAGCGCTCTGCGTCGGCTCGGATCGTGTGAACCCTCTCGCGCGTATCTTCGGGGTGGTCGGTGCCGGTGGCCACCAGGGCGCGGCCGGCGGTGGCCACGACGACGGGGGCGCCCGCCAGTCGTTGCGCGGCGTCTTGAATGCGCTCGCCGTCGCCGTCACCGGCGGGTGCCTCACGGTCGAGCCACGCGCGGACGGGGACGCTCGCACCCCGAGGGACGAGGGCGACGCGATCGTTGGGAAGCAACACCACATCAAACGGGAAGCTGCTCGTTGGCGCAGGGCTGCCGATCCATGCGCCGACCGCTTCGCGCATGGTCACCCCCCAGGCGCCAGTCATGGCCGCCCGAAGCCCCGCGAGGTCGCACGACGCCGGGAACAGCCACACCGGGCGCCGCTGCGGGTCATGGAGCTTCACCAAGGTGCGCGGCGGGAGGCCGAGCCGCGTGAGCAGAGAGCGCAGCACGGTGAGCTCGGTGGAGAGCACCGAGACGTCGAGGTCTACGAGCAGGGGCAGGGCGTGCTCGCCGCTGCGGGCGTGGGCTGCGAGCAGCGTGACGGCGGCGTCCACCTCGGCCGAGGGCAGGTCCACCGCGATCAGCATGCGCGCGCTGGCGGGGATCCACGACAGGGATTCAAAGGTGCCGTC
>CALKDV010000324.1 GCA_938084085.1 uncultured Nannocystaceae bacterium | reverse complement strand
CGTAGGAGGGCTTGGTCCCGGTGGCGTCGAGGCCCTCGGCGCGGACCTGCTCCACCAGCGCCTCCATGCGCGCGTCAACTTTGGACATGGGGGGGCTCCCGGAAAAGCGATGCACGGCGAAGCGCGCCGGCTCAAGCTCGCGGATCACGACGCGCGAGTCGTTCGGGGCGGGCAGGGTCTCCATGGTCCACTCCGAGGGCATGGTGAAGCTCACCACCCACGCGTCACCTTGCGCCTTCGACTCCACCGGCGCGGTCATCTCGATGGTCGTCCCTCCCTTCGCTGCCACCGGTTCCATCTCGACCGGGGCGGTCATGGCGATGGAGGTCTGCGCGCGGTTGTTACCAAAGATATAATTGGCGAGGACACGAAAGCCTCGGCTTGAGGCGTCCCGCGAGCTCCCTTTCACCGTGGTCTGCGCGACGATCCGTGGCGCGTACACCCGCACCTCAAAGTTCTCGTAGGTGGCCTCGACTTTGTACGCGGGTTCTTCGACGCGGTCTCGTGCGGTGGCGAGCCGCGAACCCAACCCGACTGAGGAGGCGAGGAGGGCTGAGGCGCCAATGATGAGCGCGCGGCGTGGGGTGATCATGCGGAAGAGACCGGCCATGAGACGAGCGTGGACGACGGCGCCCAATCCGCAACGGGGCGCCACTCAAGATTTTGAGATCATTGAACTTTTTGGCCGGGCGCGACTCCGCTTCCCGACCGTCTCCGCAGTGGGCCTAGCCCCGTACTTCGACGGGGTCGAGGCTCCCGCGGACCAGCGCACTACGTGGGATCTTTGAGCTCGCCGCGCGCGAAGATCGACGCCACGAAGTGCAGCACGTCGTTGGCCGAGGCGTCGTCGTAGCCGTAGTTGCGGATGAGCCGCTGCTTGACCACGTCGATCTTCTCTTGCGCTTCTTTGTCGACCACCTGGCTCACCAAGGAGGTGAGCTTGATGCTGTCTTTTTGGTCGTCAAAGAGCTTGCGCTCGAGGGCTTTGTATAGCCGCTCGTTGGTCTGGTAGTCGAACTGCCGCCCCTCGAGGGCGAGGGCGCCGATGTAGTTCATGATCTCGCGGCGGAAGTCGTCCTTTCGGCTCTCGTTGATCTCAATCTTGTCCTCGATGGATCGCATGAGCCGCTCGTTGGGCTCCTCGTCTTGGCCGGTGTAGGGGTTTTTAACCTTCTCCCGCTGGGTGTAGGCCTTGATGTTGTCGATGTAGTTTTGGCAGAGACGTTTGAGGGCCTCTTCGTCGGCGCTGATCGCCCGCTGGACCTCGTTTTTCACGATGTCTTCGTACTCTTGCTTCACTTGGGCGAGCAGCTCGCGGTAGCGCTTGCGATCTTCCTCGTTGGTGATGAGGCCGTGGCTGCGAAGGCCGGACTCGAGCTCGTTCATCACCATGAAGGGGTTGATGGACTGCTGCCCTCGCTCCGAGACCAGGCAGTTCGCGATCTTGTCTTGGATGTAGCGCGGGGAGATGCCCTCCATACCCTCGCGCTTGGCCTCTTTGCGCAGCTCTTTGACCTGGTCTTGGGTGAAGTGCGGGTCGGATTTTCCGTCGTAGAGCTTCAGCTTTTGGAGCACGGTGGGTTTGCCGGACTTGGGCTCCTCGAGCCGGGTGAGGACGGCCCACATGGCCGCGATCTCCAGGGTGTGGGGGGCGATGAAGCGGCCGCGCACCTTCTCGGCGTTGTAGTCCTTCACGTAAATTTTCACCTCTTCGGAGAGCTTGGTGATGTACGGGATGTCGATCTTGACCGTGCGGTCGCGCAGCGCCTCCATGAAGCGGTTCTCAAGCAGGCGCACATACTCGGCCTCGTTGGTGTGGCCGATGATCACCTCGTCGATGTCTGTCTGCGCGAACTTTTTGGGCTTCACCTTTTGCTCTTGGGTGGCGCCGAGCAGGTCGTACAAGAACGCCACGTCAAGCTTCAGGATCTCGACGAACTCGATGATGCCGCGGTTCGCCACGTTGAACTCGCCGTCGAAGTTGAAGGCGCGGGGGTCGGTGTCCGAGCCGTACTCCGCGATGCGGCGGTAGTTGATGTCGCCGGTGAGCTCTGTGGAGTCCTGGTTTTTCTCATCCTTGGGCTGGAAGGTGCCGATGCCGATGCGGTCCTCCTCGCTGATGAGCAGGCGTCGCACGCGGATGTGTTTGACCACTTCGCCCCAGTCGCCGTTGTAGTGCTGCATGAGCTCTTTAAAGATGAAGCGGCAGGCGGGGTTGAGCTGCCCCTTGATGTGGGGGCGAAATCCATCGGACTCGAGCCCGAGCTCTGTGATGGCTTGCTCGCGCCACTCCGCGGGGATCAGCTTGAGCGGCTCTTCGTTCATCGGTGAGGGGTAGACCTCTTGGCCACCCGCGAGGTGCCGAAGTTCCGGCGGGAGCGCCCACTCGTAGGTGAACAGGGCGCCCTCGGGGGAGCGGGAGTAGGACTCCAGCCCTTTCTTGAGCAGCCGCGCGATCGTGGACTTGGAGGAGCCCACCGGTCCGTGGAGCAAGATGATGCGCTTCTCGGTGCCGTAGCGCATGGCGGCCGCCTTGAGCACGTCCACGAAGCGCATGAGCGGGATGTCGAGCCCGAAGATCGCGTCCTTGCCGTCGTTCTCCACGTCGCTGAAGAAGTGGTAGTGGGTGATCTTCTTTTTGTTGTCGACGTACTCCTCGGTGCCGTGGGAGAGGATCATGTCGTAGGTGCGCTCGTAGGCGGTGCGAGCGATGCGAGGGTTTTGTCGCACCATGTCGAGGTACTCCTCGAAGTTCCCGGTCCAGTTGAGGTCTTCGTATTTCTTGAAGTTTTGGAAGCTGGCGATTTTGGAGACGAAGTCGTTCATGGGGAGTTCCTCGGCAAGATCCGGTCGGCGTGGCGGGGAGCGTGGATCCAGCACCATCATCATACGACCTTTTGAGCCAACGCGCCTGCCCTTGGGTGCGAGCGCCCGTCAACAGTCGTCCGCGCGATAAGCGGAGCGGCCGGAAACTCCACCCCGTGTGTGTCGCTAGGCTCGCGTCTGCCATCTGACCGCGGTACAGTGATGAGGACCGCCGCCCTCATGATCGCACGCATCGACAACGACCACAGACGCTTTCGCGACATCGTTCGGGGACGCATCCGAGAAAATCTGCGCAAGTATGTGTCGCGCGGTGACATGGTCGCGCGGAAGGGTAAGGACTCAGTCACGATCCCCATGCCCCAGATCGACATCCCCCGGTTCATCTACGGGGACAACGAAGAGGGCGAGGGCGGCGTCGGCCAAGGCGAGGGGGAGGTCGGCGACAAGGTCGGCGGCGATCCGCAAGAGGGGAGCGGCAGCGGCAAGGCGGGCGAAGACGCCGGCGACAAAGAGGTGGAGGTGGAGGTGTCGCTTGAGGAGCTCGCGGAGATCTTGGGAGAAGAGCTCGGGCTCCCTCGAATCGAGCCGCGCGGCGACAACAATCTAGAGACCGTGCGCGACAAATACACGGGCCTGCGCACGACGGGCCCCGAGAGCCTGCGCAGCTTCAAGGCCACGTTTCAGCGGGCGCTCAAGCGTCAGATCGCGTCGGGTACCTACGACAGCGGCAAGCCGATGATCGTGCCGGTTCGCGAGGACCGCCGCTATCGCTCGTGGAGCGAGCAGCCCAAGCCTGAGTCGAGCGCTGTCATCATCTACATGATGGATGTGTCCGGCTCCATGGGCGACGAGCAAAAAGAGATCGTGCGCATCGAATCGTTTTGGATCGACACGTGGCTGCGCAGCCAGTACAAGGGCATCGAGTCTCGGTACATCATCCATGACGCCACGGCCCGGGAGGTCGATCGCGACACCTTTTTCAGCACCCGAGAATCGGGGGGCACGATGATCAGCTCGGCTTACC
>CALKDV010000323.1 GCA_938084085.1 uncultured Nannocystaceae bacterium | reverse complement strand
CGTCTGCATCAACGCGAGCGTCTCGCTCTCTAGCACCGGGGCCCCGCCCGCCGCCTGCGACGCGAGGAAGCGGGCGACGTCGCACGCGGAGGAGCGCAGCGCCCCGTTGGGATAGTCGGCGAAGGTGTAGTGATCCAGCGGTGTGTAGGTGCCGTTCTCGTAGCGATACGGCATGGCGAGGGTGTCGAGATCGAAGTCTGCGAGCCTCCACGCCGTGTGCGCCATGTCCAACGGTTCAAAAATCGTCGCGTGGGTCAGATCCGCGAAGTCTTGCCCGCCGAGGATCTGGGCGAGCAACCCCACGAAGGCGTAGCCGACGTTGGAGTAGCTGTAGCTAGTTCCCGGCTCGGCGTTGCTGAAGTTATTGGCACCGTAGTACGCGCCGTCCGGGTCCAAATAGCCCGACACCGCGTCGTACAAGGAGATGGACGGGTCCATATTTCCATACTGGTACCAGTTGTTGAGCTGGCCCGAATCCACGATGGACGAGGCGTGCGCCAACAGCATGCGATAGGAGAACGGCGTAGCGAAGCTCGGGTGCGACGCGGGAAAATCCACCGCATCCTCCACCGCGTCATCAAGGGCGAAGGCCTCCGCCTCCCACAGCTGCATCAGCGCCGTGGCCGTGAACAGCTTGGAGATCGACGCCAGCATAAACGGCGTCTGCGCTGTCACCTCAAGCCCCACCTCAATATTGCCCATGCCGTAGCCGCGACACCAGGTCACCTCGCCCCCTTTGATCGTGCAGGCGGCCATGCCCGCGTGGTGATTGGTGGCCAACAAGGACTCGAATGCGGCATCGAGGTCTGCGTTGTCTGGGCCCACCGACGGCGGGCAGGCCGCGTCGCCGTCGCCGTCTCCGTCCCCGTCCCCGTCCCCGTCCCCGTCTCCGTCTCCGTCTCCATCCCCGTCCCCGTCCCCGTCTCCCGTCGTCTCCTCGCTCCCGCTGTCGCTGGAGCCCGCGTCGCTGCCATCACCGTCGCCGCAGCCCACCAGCGCGAGGAGGAGCAGGAGCGTCGAGGGAAACTGGATCATGCGTCGCATCGCGGCACCCTAGCGGAGGCGGTAAAAGCCGGTCAAGCCGTCCAGGCCGCGTGGAGCGTGAGGTCTCATCTGTCTCCATATGTGCTCACGCCAGCGGTGAGGCGGGCCCCGTACTCCGCGTGCTCATCGCGCTTCACTCCACGGCGCGCCCCCTAGAACAAGGTAAAATTCACATAGACGGCGCCCCTGGATCCTCCGACGCTCGAACTCCACTCCTCCACCGCAAGGATCGCGTTGCCGTCGTCGTCCACCTCCAGATCGGCCTTGGTGGCCATGACCACTCACCGTGCCTGGACGGGGCCCGGGAGACGCGCCACCCGGTCACGGAGGTTGCCGCCGCGGCTCCGACTTCACGGAGACCCGACGATCCTTTCGCGGCATCTCCGTCTTCCGAGAACGCCAGACCGAGCACCTCCGCCACCCCCTGAGAACCCGTGCTCCCCCCGGCAAGTGAACACCATCGGATCGAGACGACGCCTCCGAGCTCGCCCCCTGTTCACCTTGGACGGTTCAACCATACGCCGTGAGCGGAGCGCCGTCTCGATCCGCTACCACACTGTTCGTAGGCGTTGAATGATGTTCTGCGAGAACAGCACCGCACCCCTTGCGACAGCGAGACGTCGCGAAATACACGGCGCTCGAAGGAATCTCTCGAAGGAATCTCTCGATTGAGTACCCGATCGAGTCTGGAGAGAATCTGGTCCTCAAGCAAAAACAAAAAGTGTCCGGCTCCTGCGAGCAGACCATCGGAGCCACCCCCGCCTTGACGAAGCGCTGGAAACGAGTCACGACCACCGTTCTCTGAGCACAGCAGCCCCCCTGGCCGGGTCGCTCAGACCACTGGATAAAGACTGCCAACATTTGCCAACCTCGACGACGTCCCCGTCGGCTCCAGCGTCTTTATCCAACTCCGCCATCGTTCAAAGAACAAATGATCCCACCGTCCGCACGAGAGTACAAAAAGACTCCCGGACGTCCAGCGAGGGCTGTCACCTCGCCGCCACCTGCGAAGTCCTTTTGAACAATGCCCTTCGCGTTGTTCCAGGCGATGGTCAAGATCCAAGTGCTCGGAGCCGCCAACGCCAGCTTGTAGTTCGCCGCCCTCGTCCACACCGTCCGCATCACCTCTTGCACCAGTTCTTCGGCCTCTTGCGCAGGCGCACGGCTGAGCAAAAACCCATAGAGGCGGTGTCCAAATCGTCGACAAAGCGCCTCAAACGCGCTGCGGTCTCGCAGCGCAACCGCCGTCAACAACTCCCGATCGGCGGGTGAGGCCACGCGGTCTTCGAGGCTACGACGGCGTCGGAGTCGGGCGACCGCCAATGCCGTAGGCCAGCCGGCCGGGCGTCGCGTTTTGGACACGGTCACACTCACCGTACACTGGTGCGAACGCCTCGACACCTCAGATCACAACACCGTCACCCTGCGGCTGCACCGGGCGACATCAGCCCCGAGTCTCGCCCGATCACTGCGCATCGAACACTGTTCCCAAGGGGCAGGTACCCATGAGCGCCGCCCTCATCGATCCTCGCATTTTCTCGCCACGAGGCCGCCCATTTGGGCGTCCCATTTAGGGGTCCCCCCTTGTGCTCAACCTTGAGAACCGTACAAAAGGAGCAGCGTATGCAGGGATCGAAACGACGTCGGGGGCTAGGAACCGTGTGCGCCGTATACGCGCTCTCGGGCCTCCTCGGGTCTTGCGGGCGGAGCACCCACGACACCCCCGACGAGCCCTACCGAGAGGCACTTCCTGCGGAGTCTGGACCTAAAAACTTCGCGAAGGCGCTCGCGAAGATCGACGCGACCGTCCCGGAACTCAAACGTAGCGACTGGCTCAACGCACATTGGAAGACACCCGTCGCCCCCCAAGGCGACGCTCCTGCGGAGTGGACAGACCTCGAAAAATCACTCGATCCCGAGCAATGCGCCAT
>CALKDV010000322.1 GCA_938084085.1 uncultured Nannocystaceae bacterium | reverse complement strand
GAGTGAGCGCGGCGATTGTATAGGAGCATCCATATGAAACTTATTCGCGAATCTGACTCGATCCTGCTTCGTCGCTCGAAGGGCTTTACGTTGATTGAGTTGATGATCGTGGTGGCGATCATCGGCATCCTCGCTGCGATCGCGATTCCTGCGCTGACGAAGTTTATTCGTAAATCAAAGAGCTCGGAGGCCCGCGCTTCGATCGCAAAAATGTATGACGCGGCGGTGGGCTTTTACCAATCGGAGGCCGCCCAGCGTGGCGCCGTTGGACTGATTGCATCATCGTCTGCGCCGGCGGGGACGGAGGCCAACACGTGTCCTCACAACACGGCATCCCCGTCTGCTGGAAACGCGCCCAAGACGCCGATTAGCGCCGTGTGTGCGGAGGGTCCAAATGGCCGATGCATTCCCAACGCTAATGGAGCTGGATCGTATCCCCTAAGCGAATGGGACACGGACGTTTGGAACGGGCTCTCCTTCTTCCAGACCCAAGGGCACTATTTTCACTACAACTTCACGTACGCCAACGACCTGTCTGGGTACGGGACGTGCCAAGCGACCGCGCAGGCGTTTGGAGATCTCGACGGAGACGGGGCGTGGTCGACCTTCGAGCGGTCCTTGTCTTGCGAGTTCAATGGATGCGCCGGCGCCCTCGGGTTGTTCATCAACAACGACGGCTCGTAGCGCGCGTGCAGGCCGCCTACGCGGACGCTCTGGAAATCGAACGCTCAGCGACGAGCGCCCATCTGCCGCCACGCGATCATCCCTCCGTGGAGGTTCGCGACCTCCATCCCTCGAGTGGATTGGAGGACCTTGACCGCGAGGCTTGATCGGCGCCCGGAGCGACACACGATGACCACGGGGCGGTCGCTGGGAAGCGTCTCGACCTGATCCCTGAACTGGTCGAGTGGGACATGAATAATTTCGTCGAGCGCTCCGAGCTCGCCAGTGAGCTCATCCGACTCTCGTACGTCGACCACGTGCACGCGGTGCCGATTGGCCGCCACCCACTGGGAGGTGATCTCGGGGATCCCCGCGTACGTGATCGTCAGCGGCGCCCACGCTCCGAGGGTGGGGTAGACGCCGTCGGGCGGACGTCCAGACTGAAGATTGGCCGGCACCGCAGCATCGATGTGCTTGGGATGTGGCAGGTCTAGGTTTTCGAGATGGCCGATGAAGTCCATCGCGCTGGCTCCTCCACCAATGCGAGGATTGAAGGCCCGCTCTTCCGCGATGGTAGAGGTGGCTCGACCGACGTAATCGTGTCCGGGGAACACTACGCAGTCCTCGGACAAAGAAAAAAGTTGGGTTTGGATCGACTCGTACAGTCCCGCGGGGCTCCCTTGCTGGAAGTCTGTGCGTCCCGTGCCGCGAATCATCAGTGCGTCGCCGGTGAAGACGAATCGAGTCTTTTCGTCGACGAAGGAGAGGCAGCCGTTCGTGTGGCCAGGAGTGGCGCGCACGTGGAGCTGTTGCCGTCCGTAGGAGACAACATCGCCGTCGCACAGATGAAGATCAACGAGCGCTCCCTCGGCGATTTTCGCGAGGCCGATGCGACAGCCGGAGGCTTCCCGCGCCAACCAGGCGCCCGTGATGTGATCGGCGTGGACGTGGGTGTCGAGTACGGTCACGAGGGTGAGGCCCAGCTCGCGAAGCAGGGCCATGTCTCGCTGATGATGTGCGAAGACTGGGTCGATCAGCACTGCTTCTTGAGTTTGCGCGCATCCGAGGACGTAGGTGTACGTGCACGACGTGCGGTCAAAGAGCTGGCGGAAGATGAGGGTGTCGTCTCGGAGCATCAGAAGGAGACTATACGGGCAGCGAGTTCGAGTTCCCACTGGCGAGGTGTGGCTTTGAAGGCGTCGAGGGGCCCGGCGATCACGGGGCGTGCGGCGGCTCTGGAGCGAGCGTTCCAGCTGGAAGAAGCCGTCGAACCTCGTGGACCGGGGAATTCACACATCTCGAGAATGTGGCGTTCGGAGGGGATTGCGTGCCCGTGCCCCGGCGAGGTGGGACGTCATGAGCTTTGGGGCACCGGAAGGTCTCACAAGAAACCGAGGGGGGGGGCGCGCCAAGCGGATGTTTGGGCGAGCGTGAGTGGTGAGCGTGGTGAAAATCGGGTAGCGTCCCGCTATGAAGTTTCGTAGCTCGTTGGCATTGCTTTCTGTTCTGGGACTCGTCCTCTCGTTGACCGCCTGTGAAGGTGACTCGGATACCTCCTCCGATTCCGACACGTCGACCTCCGGGAACTCTGGAGATGGAGATGGAGACGGAGACGGAGACGGCGATGGCGACGGCGACGGCGATGGTGATGGTGATGGTGATGGAGACGGCGACGGCGACGTCCCAGCCGGGTGCGAGAACCTCCCGGTGGCAGCCAGTGGAAGTTCGCCACAGATCGGCGACAAAGCCCCAAGCTTCACCGGCATTGACGTCAACGGTGAGGCGCTCGATATGGCTTCCGTCTGCGGTCAGGGCAAGCCGATCATGTTCGTGTTGAGCGGCGGATGGT
>CALKDV010000321.1 GCA_938084085.1 uncultured Nannocystaceae bacterium | reverse complement strand
CATCTGCAACCGGTCGCAGTTGTGTCGGCTGTAAAAGTCCACGATGTCACGCCACTCCAGGGTGCCGCGCCGCAGCGCTCTCGCGTACCTGAGCGCGGGTACGCCATCGCATTGGATCGCCGCCGACGGTCCCTTGTGGGAACCGCTGCGCACGGCCCCGAGGTCCGTGGCCGGCGGGGGCAGTTTGCTCAGATAGTAGTAGCCGAGCGCGCTCACCTCCATCACCTCGGCCCCAAGAATCACAACGCCGCTGCGGCCAGCACACACCACGACGTCGGCGCTCTCTCCGGGCATGAGCGCGATGGTGTTGTGCCTGCGGGTCCCTCGCACATCACACTTCCCGGATTTATCCGGCTCAAGCTCCACCCGATACGCGAGCGGCTTTGGTGAGGTGTTGGTGATCTTGGCCACGGCGTGCACCGATTTTACCGTGACGCCATGACGCCTGTATCGAACCTTTGTGGTCGACGCTTTGATCGAGATGCCATCTCCGGCGTAGGTCCTTCCCGAACGGAGCCGCTCGGGATCGCTCTTGTCGACGAGCAGTCGCCACGCGTTGGGCTCGCCGAGCGCCTCTGCGGTCAGCTCTCTGAGCGCGAAGAGCTCCAAGTCCTGGGACAATTCAAAGACGAAGTGCTCGGGCGTATTCTCAAACCGCTTCCCTCGCGCTAGCACCTTGCTTTGCTGGTCGCCTCGGGTGACCCGCTTCGCCATCACGGCCTCCACTTGCTCTTCCGTCGCCCCCGCGTAGCTTGAAGAGAACGAGTAGCCCCCGATCAACACCAGCAACAAGGCCCCGCCGGCAAACAAGCGATTTCGCTGCAGTTCGTCCATCGCCGCGCATGCTACCCCGAAACAGAGGGATCCCGCGACCAGGGGGGATCGTCGTCGCGAAGATCCCATCGCCCCGCCCGGCGAAACAGCTTGGCGTGCAAGCCTGCGAGGGACAGGCTCGTTTGGGCCGCCAACCACAGATAGGCCTGACGGGGCCGCACGTTGGCACCCGTGAGCGCTCGGAGGTGCTGCGCTCCCGGCCAGCGGCGCGCCCGATCCTCCCGCTCCGCCCCCTCCACATCCTGCGCCACCAGCCGGTCCACGCTCACCTCCTCCGATCGGCCCCCCGACTCCAGACGCAGGGTCCGTTGGTCGCGCAACAGGTGATGCAGCGCGTGCCACAACGTGACCGCCTCGCGCGGGGCTCCCCCGCCGCGTCGGGGCTCCCCCGCCACGAGTCCTCGCGCCGCCTCTGTGCGCGCCGCCATCGCCTCGGGTGACACGAGCTCTGCCTCGCGCAGAGCGCCCGGCCAACGTCGGGCTACCGCGCGCAGCGCGGGCCGGCGCTCCTCCTCCGCCATCCGCTCGAGCGCCACGACGCGCTTATATTTTTCCCGGACCTCGTCGTTGTCGCGCGCGGACATACGTCCGCTCCAAAACTCGTCGGCGTCTGGACGCCAACCGCAACTGCGACAAGGAGGTACGAGAACGGTGGTCATGCGGATCACTGAAGACGTCGTAGTGGAGCAAAGTTCGACGAGGACCCAGTGCGTGGACGCCTGAGCCATCCTACAACGACGCGCTCCAGTGGTGAGCTTAAGATGGCCGCCGCTCCCTGTCCACGGTCGACATTTTACTCTGGCAGCCCATGCGCTATGCTCGCGCCATGTCCTCTTCGCGATCGCCGTGCGCGGCCCGACTCCTCCTCCGCACATCGGGCCTCCTCACCGTCGCGTGCTCCCTCGCGAGCGTCCCCTCCGTGGCCAACGCCGGCAAGCGTGTTCATGCGCACGGAGCAGCGCTCGCGCCGGAGGCGGCTGACACACAAATCTCCGAACCGAGCGCCGAGGACAAAAAGACTGAAGACGCCTTGGACCGCGCCGTCGCGGCGGAGCAGGCTGAGGATTGGCCGGCTGCCATCGGCGCCTATCGTGAAGCCATGGCGCTCGGCCTCGAGACGATCAACGACAGCCCGATCAATGAGGTGGTCGCCAAGCTCCATTTTGCCTACGGCACCTCGCTGTACAACGAGGCCAACTACGAAGACGCGCTCCGTCAATTTCAAGACGCCCAGGGGCTCTTTCCTGCGCCCGCGTTTCACTTTAATATCGCCAAATGCCAAGAAGAATTGGGCAAATACGAGGCCGCCATCTCCAGCTATCAGGCCTTCGTACGGGGTGTCCCCGACGCCCCTGCCAATATTGACGCGCGGATCCGGCGACTTGAGGAGACCCTCGCCCTCCAGCAGGCCCAGGCAGACCAACAAGCGGCGGCCGCAGCCGCCGCGACGAAGAATCCAGGCCGCGGGTTGATCATCAGCGGCGCAAGCCTGGCAGGTCTCGGGGTGCTGACCGGCACGGTAGGCGCGGTGGTCTTCGGCCTCCAAGCCAAGGACAAGAGCGATCAAGTGGACGCTGTGGTCAGCGGCGGCAACCCGGACGCCCTCACGTACGGGCAGACGCTCGATCTTGACGACCAGGGACGCCGCGCAGAGATGCTGCAATTCGTGATGGCCGCGGTGGGTGGCACGATCACCGTGACGGGCGCGGTGCTGTTGGCCGTCGGCCTCAAGAAAAAGAACGAGCGGAAAGAACGGACCGCCGCCACCTTGCGATTCGCTCCCACGCTTCAGCGTGATCGCGCGGGCCTCACCTTGACGGGGAGATTTTAGTCATGCATCGGCGTACACATCCACAATCACTGCAGGTCCTCTTCGTGGCGGCGCTGCTCCCTAACGTCGTCTCTTGCTACAACGTGGCCTTTGACGACGAGGCGAGCGACATCTTCGCCTGCACCCAGGACTCGGAGTGCCGCGAGGATTTCGTCTGCTGGAATGGCGCGTGCGTCGATGACCGCGGTCCGCAGCTGACCGTGCTCGGCCCGGAGCCCCTCTCGGCCTTCGACAGCGGCACCGCCGAGGTAGAGATCGCCTTCCGCGGCGCCGACTTAACCCTCTCTAATAACTTTGAGAGCGCCACCGAGGGCGAGGGCTATCTCGAGGTCTACGTAGACGGCGTCGCCGTGCGCAGCAAGGACGCAGGCACAGCGATCACTGAGGGAGACCTTCAAAACGGCTTCTCCATCGGCGCGGTGGCGATCCCTGATCCTACCGTGGTGAATCATCGCATCGAGGTGCGCACCTACCGAGGGGACGGCACCCGCTACGACAACCCGAGCGGCACAGGGCGCCAGGTGTTCTTTGTGCGCGACGCCTCGCTGTTTATGTCCACCTCACGGCCAATGATGGCGATCACAAGGCCATGGCCGGGGAGCAAAATCAAGAGAGGCCGTCCGGTGACCGTCGAGCTCGCCGCGGTGGATTTCACGTGGAACAACCCCACCGGCGAGGCGAGCCCAAGCGACATCAAGGTGGGGCACGCCCACGTGTTCTTCGGCCGGGACGACTACCCCGAGTGCCTCCCCGGATGTAATGGCTTGTACGTCGACACCCTCCGCCCCGCCAACGGGCTGACCTCAGATGAGCGGATCCTCCGGACCGACGATCTTGAGCACAGCGACAGCCAATCGAGCGGAAGCTTTATCGTCTCCGCTGGCTTGCAGCGCAACAACCACGCCCCCTGGCCGGGGATGGACCCCCTCGGGGGAGACTTCCTGGTGGCAGACGCCATCGCCGACAACGTCGTCGTCGAGCTCGTGGACTAGCGGTGCGGTGCGGTGCGGCGCCACACGGCCGCACCGTCCAGTCTAAGACATGCCGCCTAGGCCGCTGACTTTTTCGGGGCCGCGATGGTCGCGTCCGTCCCGTCGGAGGGTTGCTCTTGTGTGGAGTCTTCGCCACGCAAGGTGCTCAAGAGCGAGGCGACCTCCTCCGGGTGGTCTTGAAGCCAGGTCAAGGCGGCGTTGCGCCCTTGCCCCAAGCGCACCTCCCCCATGGAGAACCAGCTCCCCGCCCGAGTAATCTGGCCGGCCTCGATGGCACGTTCCAAGACCTCCACCTCACGACGGATGCCCTTGCCAAACCCTATCTCCACCTCGGCTTGGCGAAACGGAGGCGCGCACTTGTTCTTCACCACCTTAACCCGGACCCGGTTCCCCACGATGGTGTCGCCGTCTTTCACGCTGCCAATGCGTCGAATGTCGAGCCGTACGCTCGCGTAGTATTTGAGCGCGTTCCCCCCCGTGGTGGTCTCCGGCGAGCCGAATTGCACCCCGATCTTGTGGCGAAGCTGATTGATGAACACCACCTGGGTCTTGGTCTGCGCGGCGACCCCTGCGATCTTTCGCATGGCCTGACTCATCAAGCGCGCCTGCAAGCCCATGTGGGTGTCGCCCATGTCCCCTTCAAGTTCTGCGCGCGGAACGAGGGCCGCGACCGAGTCCACAACGATGAGCCCAACCCCGCCCGTGCGCGCGAGCACATCGACGATCTCTAGGGCCTGCTCTCCGTGATCCGGCTGGCTCACCAGCAGCTCTTCAAGCTTGACCCCGAGGGCCTGCGCGTACTGGGTGTCGAGCGCGTGCTCCGCGTCCACAAACGCACACACGTGGCCCTTCGCCTGCGCCTGCGCGATTAACTGCAAGGTCAAGGTGGTCTTGCCGCTCGACTCCGGCCCGTACACCTCGACGATTCGCCCGAGGGGGAGCCCTCCAAGCCCGAGCGCCTCATCGATATTGATGGAGCCGGTGGAGATGCACTCCATGCCTGCGCTCCGTCGGGCGCCGTCTCCGAGCGTCATGATCGCCCCCTCGCCGAAGCGCTCGAGGACGGTTTTCATGACCCGCTCGAAAGAGGGAGCGGCCCCGGCCGATGGTTTCGCGGGGGAGTTTGTTGGGGACTTTCGACGTTTCATGCGCGGCTTAGAATGCGCGCGCCGTGCCAAGTGGCCCCGACCTGTGAGCGATGGCCAGCGCGCCCCGCGAACGGCCCCTCCCGCTCACAATTCGCCCGTGAACGCTCCTCCTGTCTCGCGCTGGCCAGGCTTGACGCCGCTTGAGGCCGGCCGCCCCGTGGCCATCGCGACCCGACCTCGGGCCGACCACCACCCCCACGATTTCTGAACAGGTCCGCCCCCTACGCCGCGCTCGTAGTGCGAGCAGACGCGCCCTTGGTCACCGAGGAGAACTGCATCACGCCGTCGTCCACCCGCGCCCGTCGAAGCGCGGCCCGCTCGCGGGCGTAGGAGTTGAACACCTTCCACGGACCCGTCGCGCCCGCGCGCGGGAGGCGGTCAAGGGCGCGCGTCAAATAGCCAGAATTTAAGTTGAGGAGCGGCGCCTCGGCCACCGACGGATCCAAGACAGGGCGGCAGATGTCGTGGCCGTGCTCCGACATATGGCGAAGTACGCGGGTCACATACTCGCAGGTCAAGTCCACCTTGAGCGTCCAGCTCGCGTTGGTGTAGCCCACGGTGAAGGCCATATTCGGCACGCCGCTGAGCATCATGGAGCGATAGGCCATCGTGTCGGCCAGGTCCACAACTTCGCCGTCCACCACCATCTCGGCGCCCCCAAAGAACTGAATGTGCAACCCAGTGGCGGTGACAATAAGGTCGGCGTCGAGCACGTCCCCTGACTTCAGCTCGAGTCCCGTCTCGGTGAAGGTCGCGACCTCGTCGGTCAC
>CALKDV010000320.1 GCA_938084085.1 uncultured Nannocystaceae bacterium | reverse complement strand
GCGCAGACGTCAAACGGACAGCGATCGACGTATGCGACCGCGAATCTCAGTCGCCGTGGAGCTCAAGCTTCACGCGCCAGAGCACCGATTCGTCCTCCTGTCCCGCACGGTCGATCTGTCCAGTACGGGCGCGTTCATTCGAACGAGTCGACGTCTCCCGGAAGGCGCCGAAGTCGTGGTTGCATTCCAACGTGGCACTCAACGAAACCCACTCACGCTCAATGCGGACGTGGTCCGCGCGGGGCTCGCTGACGGTGGACGCTCCACGGGCATCGCGCTCCAATTCAAAGCAACCTCTGAGATCGATGAGTCCCTGCTTCGCGATTTGATCGACCGTCACCTGTCCTAGCGGAGCTCAGCCCACATCTAAGGATTGGGCCAGGCGGCCCGGCGGCCGGCGTTCTTAGGCCCCACGCGCTGCGCGCTGACGCTGACGCGCGTGAGCCCACAGGCACATCAGCGCAGCCGGTGTGACGCCCGGAATTCGCGCGGCTTGTCCCGTGCTCGTTGGACGGACGTGGGCCAGCCGTTGCGCCTGCTCACCGCTGAGTCCGGGCAGCGCGCCGTAGTCGAGGTCCACCGCGAGCGGGAGGTCTTGGGCCCCCTCCCCTCGAATGCGCTCAATCTCCCGACGCTGTCGCTCGATGTATCCCGCGTACAGCTGCTCCGCGTGGGCGCGCGCGGCGATCCAACTCGACGTGGAGCCCTCGCCGGCGCTCTTCGCAACCTCGATCTCTACCTGACGGCGGCGCACACGCTCGACGCGCTCCGCCCCGATGAGTCCGGCGGCGTGGGCCCGTGGCGTCAGCCGAGTATCCGCGTTGTCTTGCCGAAGCAAGATTCTGTACTCTGCCCGCGCGGTGAACATGCGGTACGGCTCATCACATCCTTGGGTGATGAGGTCATCGATAAGCACGCCCGTATACCCTTCGTCGCGACGCACCACCAGTCCTGGCCCACCACACAGTGATGCAGCAGCGTTCGCGCCCGCCACCAAGCCTTGCACGCCCGCCTCTTCGTAACCCGACGTGCCGTTGATCTGCCCCGCAAAAAATAGCCCAGGGTAGTCTTTGCTCTCGAGGTGGTGGCTGAGTCCCCTCGCGTCCACGGCGTCGTACTCCACAGCGTAGCCAGGGCGCACCATCACAGCGCGCTCAAAGCCGCGGATGGTCCGAACAAACTCTTCTTGCACGTCCGCCGGCAGGCTCGTCGAAATACCGTTGGGGTACACGAGGTCGGTGTCGAGCCCCTCGGGCTCCACGAACACCTGATGACTCGATCGTCCCTCGAACCGCACGATCTTATCCTCTACGGACGGGCAGTATCGTGGCCCGACGCCTTTGATCTGCCCGGAGTACATGGCGGACTTGGTTAAGTTCGCGGCGATGATCGCGTGGGTCGCCTCGTTGGTATGCGTGAGGTGACAGTGCACCTTGGGCTGCACAGGGGGCTGCTCGGGTTCGTCTGGGGGCGTGAACCGAGGGAAGGGATCGTCGCTCGGTTGCGGGCCCATAACGTCAAAATTGAGGGACGCCGCCGACAGCCGCGGTGGCGTCCCGGTCTTGAGTCTCGAGAGGCGAAACCCAAGCTGCTTGAGTTGTTCGGAGAGCGCCGTAGCCGGCGGTTCCCCCACGCGACCGCCCGGCGTTTTTTGATCCCCCGTGTGGAGCAACCCCCCTAGAAACGTCCCCGTCGTCACGACCACTCGGGTCCCCGGGATCACGCTCCCGTCCCGCAGCACCACTCCTTGCACGCCCCCGCCCTCGTCCCCCAGGTGCACAGAGGCGACGAGCCCCTCCACGACCTCAATGCCCGGCGCCTCCAGCAGTGCGCGTCGCACGTAGGCACCGTAGCCCGCCTTGTCCACTTGCAACCGCGTGGACCACACCGCCGGCCCCTTGCTCAAGTTGAGGACTCGGCCATGGATCGCGCAGGCGTCGGCAGCGCGGCCCATCAGCCCTCCAAGGGCCTCGATCTCCGCGACGAGATGAGCCTTGGCGACCCCTCCCACGCTCGGGTTGCACGGGGTCTGGCCGATCGTGTCGAGTCGCCCGGTGACCACGAGCACCTTCGCGCCCACGCGCGCCGCGGCGAAGGCTGCCTCCAGCCCCGCATGGCCCGCGCCCACGACAATGACTCGATCCGTCACGAAGCCTGCATATATCACCGAGCCCACGCCAAGGCATCTGGTCCGAGGTATGGTTGGCTCACATGGCCGAAATTGTCATGATCGGCGCCTCCACGCTCGACCCGCGCTTGTGGCGGACCGAGGCGCGGGCGACCGTGGCCGGGGCCCGCCTCGTCGCTGTCCCCGCGTCGGCCGACATGGAGGCGGTGACTGCGGCGGTCGAGGCCCTCGCCCCCGGCGCGTCGGTGCGGACGCCTCCGCCCGCTGCGACCGGTGGCGGCGTCGACGGCACCGCCGCCTGGCTGCGTGAGACCGCCCGCGATCGCGGGCCGGGCCCGCTCGTCTGGCTCGAGACCAGCGACCCGTTGTGGATGCAAGACCCGGCCTCGCTGTACGCCGCCCTTGTGAACATGGGCACCTCTTGTCACGCGGTGCACGGCGCCCCCGTGGGAACCGGCGAGACCAACTTTGTGCAGGCCCTTTCGCGCATCGACGCGACCACAGAACTCGAAGCGCGACTTGAGCGTTCACTCCGCGAACCGACGGCGCGGCTCCCCCTTATTTCGGATGCGACCATGCATCGCAGGGCGCTCGCCGACTCCTCTACGGGGATGCCACGCGAACTCCCGTGGCACCTCGCCGACGGCGGCCCGCTGCCGTC
>CALKDV010000319.1 GCA_938084085.1 uncultured Nannocystaceae bacterium | reverse complement strand
CAAGATCGAGAAGTTAGGCAAGCTGCGGGCGGCGTTCACAAAGGATGGCACCGTGACCGCGGGGAACGCCTCCACGCTGAACGACGGCGCGAGCGCGGTCGTGGTGATGTCCGCGGACGAGGCGACGCGACGAGGACTTGAGCCGCTGGCCAAGTTGACCGCCTACGCCAGCCATGCCCAGGCCCCCGAGTGGTTCACCACGGCCCCCGCAGGCAGCATGGAGAAACTGCTGACGAAGACGGGTCACGCTGTCGCAGACGTGGACTACTGGGAGGTGAACGAGGCGTTCGCCGTGGTGGCGCTCGCCAACCAGGACAAGCTTGGAATCGACGCGGCGAGGATCAATCCACGTGGCGGCGCGGTGGCCCTCGGTCACCCCATCGGATGCTCCGGGGCGCGGATCCTGACCACCCTCTTGTACACCTTGAAACAGACCGACACGAAGCGCGGCGTGGCCTCCTTGTGCATCGGCGGCGGTGAGGCCGTCGCCGTCATGGTGGAGCGCTGATCCTGCGGCAGCAACACGGAGAGAGCATGAGCGAAATTAAAGTCATCGGAGTATTGGGCGCAGGGCAGATGGGCGGAGGAATCGCCCAGGTCGCCGCGGCCACGGGCTACCACGTGTTGCTCGCGGACGTTGATCTTGACCGCGCCACGGCGGGGAAGTCCAAGATAGGGAAGAGCCTGCAGCGTCGGGTGGACAAGGGCAAGGCCAGCCAGGCCGACGCGGACGCCATCATGGAGCGCATCACGCCGGTGGCGAGCGTGGCGGACTTCGCGAAGGCCGACTTCGCGGTGGAGGCTGCCACCGAGAACATCGACCTGAAAAAGAAGCTGTTTCGGGCGATGGACGAGGCGTTGCCCGCGGGCAAGATCCTCGCGTCGAACACCTCGAGCATCTCGATCACGCTGCTCGCGGCGGAGACCTCACGGCCCGAACTTGTGATGGGCATGCACTTCATGAACCCGGTGCCGGTCATGAAGCTCGTGGAGCTTATCCGCGGGCTGCAGACTGATGACGCCGCCTACGAGGCCACGCGGGCGCTCGCGGTGGAGATGGGCAAAACGGTCATCACCTCCAAGGACTGCCCAGGTTTCCTCGTCAACCGCATCTTGATCCCGCTGATCAACGAGGCTTGCTTCGCGCTCCAAGAGGGGCTCGGGACGGCCGAGGACATCGACACCGGCGCCAAGCTCGGGCTCAACCATCCCATGGGTCCGCTTGAACTCGCGGATCTTATCGGTCTCGACACCTGCCTTGCGATCGCGGATGTGCTGCATCGCGAGCTCGGGGACGACAAATATCGCGCGGCCAACAACCTCCGCATGCACGTCGCCGCCGGATGGCACGGCCGCAAGACGGGGCGTGGCTTTTACGACTACAGCAAGAAATAAGCCCCATGAAAGAGTTTAAGACGCTGCTCATCGAGGATCGCGGCCCGATCCGCATTCTCACTGTCAATCGACCCGAGGTGCTCAACGCCTTGAACCCCACGGTGGTCTCGGAGCTTTATGAGGCCTTCTCGGAGTTGCAAGGTGCCCACCCCGGCGACGTTCGCGGGGTGGTGTTGTGTGGCGCAGGCGAGAAAGCCTTTGTCGCTGGCGCCGACATCGCGGCCATGGCGAACATGAGCGAGGACGACGCGATGACCTTCGCGAGCGCCGGGCACGCTGTGGGCGACCTCATCGCGAACTTGCCCGTGCCGGTGATGGCAGCGGTGCAAGGCTTCGCGCTCGGCGGGGGTTGTGAACTCGCGCTCGCTTGCGATTTTATCTACGCGTCCGCCAAGGCGCGATTTGGACAGCCCGAGGTGAAGCTTGGCGTCATCCCCGGGTTCGGCGGATCGCAGCGCCTGCTCCGCCGCGTGGGTCTGGCCCGGGCGATGGAGTTGTGCATGACGGGGGAGATGATTCGCGCGGAGCGTGCCCTCGAGCTCGGGCTCGTGAACAAGGTCCTCGCGCCTGAGGACTTGATGTCGGCGGCCGTGACGACCATGGAGACCATCGCGACCATGGGGCCGCGCGCCATCGCGAAGGTGAAGCGGGTGATGCACGAAGGGGCGGAGAGGCCGCTTGAAGCCGCGAACCAGTTGGAGGTTGAGGGCTTCGCCTCCTTGTTCAACACCGACGACCAAACCGAGGGGATGCGCGCGTTCATCGACAAGCGCAGCCCCGATTTCAAAAACGCCTGATCCAAAGAAGACGAGGACGACATCGTGGAATTTCAACTCACGGACGAACATGAGGCGGTGCGAACCACCGCGAGAGAATTTGCGGCCCGCCGCGTCAAGCCGATCGCCGCGCAGATCGACAAAGAGGCGCGCTATCCCAAAGAACTCGTCGATGAGATGGCCGAACTCGGACTGCTCGGCATGGAGGTAGAGGAGGCGTGGGACGGTAGCGAATTCGACACCATCTCCTACGTGATCGCCATGGAGGAGATTTCTGCCGCCTGCGCGTCCACGGGCGTCATCATGAGCGTCAACAACTCCCTGGTCTGTGAGCCCCTGCGCAAGTGGGCCAACGACGAACAGAAAGAGCGTTGGCTCAAGGAGCTCGCCCGCGGGGACAAGCTCGGCTGTTTCATGTTGTCGGAGCCCGAGGCCGGCTCTGACGCTGCCGCGCAAAAGACGGTGGCGATACCCGACGGCGACGACTACCTGATCCACGGGACAAAGAACTGGATCACCAACGGCCCCCAGGCCGACACGGGCGTGTTGATGTGCATGACCGACCCCGCGGCCGGACATCGAGGTATCAGCGCCTTCGTTGTGGACATGAACGGGGAGGGCGTCCGACGCGGCCCCAAGGATGACAAGCTTGGGATTCGCGCGAGCCACTCGTGTCAGGTGTTCTTTGAGGACCATCGGGTGAGCGCCACCCAGCGTCTTGGACAGGAGGGGGACGGGTTTAAGGTCGCCATGAGCACTCTCGACGCCGGGCGCATCGGCATCGCCGCGCAGGCGCTGGGCATCGCTCAAGCGGCCTTCGAAGCGGCCGCCGAGTACGCCTGCGACCGAAAAACCTTCGGCCGGCGCATCATCGATCATCAGGCCATCGGGTTTATGCTCGCCGATATGGAGACGGAGATCATGGCGGCGCGCATGCTGACCTACCGGGCGGCGTGGATGAAGTCGTGCGGGAAACGCCACTCCAAGGAGTCTGCGATGGCGAAGTTGATGGCCTCTGAGGTCGCCAACAAGGCCGCGAAGAACGCCATTCAGGTGTTTGGCGGCAACGGCTACGTCACCGAGTATCCCGTGGAACGTTTCTACCGAGATGCCAAGATCACCGAGATCTACGAGGGCACCAGCGAGATTCAGCGGGTCGTCATCGCCGCCTCCATCGCGCGCCGCTAGCGGACGCCGCTGGCGAAGGATGATAGACTTGGGGCAGGCCAAGGGAATCATCATGAACGTACGCACAGCGCAGTGGATTTTAGTGGGCGGGGTCGTGGCCCTTGCCGGATGTAAAACCGTCGACACGACCGAGCACACGAACAACGAGCTCTACTCCCAGTTCGAGCAGCAAGATCATTACTCGCAAGACATCCAGACGGTCGACGGTCAGCAAACGTACGAAGACGTTGGGACGGGGATTGCGCCGGCGACTCTCGCGAGCATCGAGCAGACAATCTCCGAGGTGTACATCACGGATTTTGAGCACTGCTTGGAGGAGGAAATGTCCAGGCTTGAGAATCGCTGGGTCGCGGGGACCTTCACCATCGAGATGGCCATTGAGACCTCCGGGACCGTGGCCGATGTGCGGATCTTTGATGTGGACATCAAGGAGCGCAGGGTCGCCGATGGCGCCGCCGCGCGCGACGCCGAGGAGTTTGAGCCGTGTGTGCAGGGAAAAGTGGCGGATTGGGAGTTCGATCCGCCGCCAGAGGTGCGATATGTGCACACGCACATTGGACGAATGGGCGAAGCCTGGTAGTCCTACCCTGAGATGTTCGAGTTTCAGCCGAGCGAAACGCAAGAGATGATGCGCGAGGGCGCGCGTCAGTACGCGGACAGAATTTTGGCGCCGAGGGCGACCGCCCTCGACCACGAAGGCGGGTTCCCGGAAGACAGCCTTCGGCAGGCGGCGGACCTGGGCCTGCTGGGGATCAACGTGCCCGAGGCCTACGGTGGCGTGGAGGCGGGGGCGGTGTCGTACGCCCTGAGCGTGATGGAGTTGGCGCGGACCTGCGCCGCGACCACGGTGGCGATGACCGTGTCGAACATGGTCGCTGAGGTCATCTGCGCGTTCGGGACCGAGGCGCAACGCGAGTCCCACGTGACCCGCCTGTGCTCTGGCGAATACGTGGTGGGGGGCTTCGCGCTCTCGGAGGCGGGCGCCGGCAGCGATCCGAGCCGCATGCTCACCAAGGCCATCCGCACCGACAAGGGGTGGTGCATCACCGGCAACAAGCTTTGGATCACTTCCGGCACCCACGCGGGCTTGTTCGTCGTGTGGGCCCGCACCTCCGACGCACCCGGGGCGCGGGGCTTGTCGGCATTCCTCGTCTCTGGCGACGCGCCCGGACTCGTCCGAGGCAAGCCTGAGGAGAAGATGGGCCAACACGGCAGCACCACGACCCCCCTCGAGCTCCACGAGGTGGAGGTGGGCGAGGACGGTCTGTTGGGCAAGGAAGGCGAGGGGTTTCGCATCGCGATGATGGCGCTCGATGGTGGGAGGATCGGCATCGCCTCACTGGCCTCTGGCGTGGCCCGCGGCGCCCACGAATTTGCCTTGGACTACGCGCAAGAGCGGACCCAATTCGGCGCCCCCATCATGAACTACCAGGCGATCCAATGGATGCTCGCCGACAACGCAACGGAGCTCGACGCCATGCAGTTGATGACGCTCAACGCGGCGTGGCTCAAAGACCAGGGCAAGCCCTTTACGCGGGAGGCCTCCATGGCGAAGCTGTATGCGAGCGAGCGGGGATTTGATATCTGCAATCGTTCACTGCAGGTGTTGGGCGGGTACGGCTACACCCGGGAGTACCCGGTGGAGCGCGCGCTCCGGGATATACGGGTCACGTCCATCTACGAGGGGACGTCGCAAATCCAGCGCATCGTGATCTCTCGGGACATCGCCCGTCGCTTTGGCGACCGCTCTTGAGTGAGGCGCTCAGGGACGAAAGGAGAAGCCTAGGCTCACCACGCCGCGCACTCGCTCCGGTTCGGCGACCGCCGCGACCGTGGTTTGGCCGCCGTCGACGAACTGGACGACCGGGTTAACGCCCCGCACGAGGAACTCCACGCCGGCGCGGAGGCGCAGGGCCAAGTGTGGCGTGATGAAGAGCCTGAGGCCGGCGTGCGCGCCTAAAATCCCGTCGCTGTACCATTCCCCCTGGACGCGGAGAGGGGCGCTCCCGTCGGCGTCGAAGGGGATTGTGGTCGTGCTGAGGTGTTGGACGACCACGCCTCCTGCGGCGACGGCCTCCAGTCCCATTCGGGTGAATCGGTGGAGGTAGCCAAGCTCGGCGGTCGCCGGGAGTTGATGGAGCCGGGCGCCGACCGTTGTGCTTGAGTCACGGTGCTGCAAGGTGGTGAAAAAGGGAGAGGTGGGGGCGACAGTGAGATTCATGGTCAGCCCGCTGCCCGTCTCGATGCCCCCCGCGATCTGGACGCTGCTGAGCCATCGGAGCTGCTTGCTCCACGTGCGGCCCTCGTAGGCCACGGCGAGGTGGCCGGTGATGGGTGCTCGGTCTTTTGCACGCTCGGGAGTCGGGGAGCGGCCCGTGGTGGGGGGCTGCGAGACTCGGGGGAGGGGGAGCGACGGTGGAGATGCGCGAGGCTCGGGGGCGCCTGCGACGACCGCCTCTGCGGGGGTCACCAAGGGCGATGAGGCCTGAGCGAGGGTGACGACGAGGAGCAGTGACCACATGCGCCCGAGGATAGCCCGCAAGTGGTATGGTCCGCGACGTGACTGACCTCGTTGAATTGCGCGTGCGGGCCCTCGCCCACGGAGGGGATGCCATCGCCCATCCCGAACAAGCGGAGACGCGGGAGACGTGGTTCGTGGAGGGGGCGATCCCTGGGGAGCTGGTTCGTGTGGAGGCGCTCGACGCCAACGCGAAGCGCCGACGGGGTCGCGTGGTCGAGGTGGTCGAGCCCGCCGCAGAGCGAGTGGAGCCGCCGTGTCCGCACGCCGAAGGGTGTGGAGGGTGCCAGTGGCAACATATCGATCCCGAGCACCAGGCGGAGCACAAGGCGGAGATCGTGCGGGGCCAGCTTCGTCGGCTCCCGGTGGAGGTGAAACGCGTGATCCCCAGCCCCGCGCACGCGGGATATCGTCGCCGCGCTCGGCTGCATTACGAAGTTCAAGATGGGAAGATCTCATTGGGCTTTTTCGGTGCGCGCTCGCGAAGCGTGGTTGATGTGGACCGATGCCTGGTCTTGCACCCGGTGCTCGATGCCGCGTTTCAAAAGCTGCGAGAGATCGTGGAGGTGCTCCCGGAGAAGGGCGAGGTCCATGGACTGACCGATGGAACGCGCGTCGTGCTCGGACTCGGCGGTGTGGCTCCAAGCAGCGTGCGCATGGCGGCGGCGGAGGACCTGCTCGACGATGTGCTCGTGGGGATCACCCTCCGCGGTGGACGGAGCCGCGCGACAGCCGGCGTGGCAGCCCTCGCCATCGATGGAGACGGTGGACGTCTGCCGATCGCGGCGACGCCCTTTGTCTTTGCGCAGGCCCAAGCGGAGCAAAACGAGGCGTTGGTCCAGCACGTTGCCAAGGCCACCGCCTCCGAGGGGCACAAGGTGCTCGAATTGTTTTGTGGGGGGGGCAACCTTACCCGAGCCCTCGCCGAGGGGGCCGCAGGCGTGTGGGCGGTGGACGACGATCGCGAGGCCATCGGCCGTTTGCGCGAGATGATCCAGGCCACGGACTTGAAGGTTCGAGCGCGGCGAGGGGCAAGCCAGACCGAGCTGCAGCGCTACGCGCGACAGGGCCGCAAATTCGACGTGGTGGTGGTGGACCCCCCGCGCGCGGGGCTCGGCAAAGAGGCCAGCAAGATCGTCGCCAAGATCACGCGGACGCGGGTGGTGTATGTCTCCTGTGACCCGGCCACCCTCGCGCGAGACCTTGAGGTGCTGCTCTCCGAGGGATTTCGCGCCGTGGATGTGCGGATCTTTGACATGATGCCGATGACGGCAGAGGTGGAGATCGTGGCGGTCCTTAATCGCGATCGGGAGCCCGCGCCCCATGCCGATTGAGGCGGGTGCTTTGCCCCGCGTGGTGTTGCTTTGGGGGGACGACACCGAGCGCATTGAGGCAGCCATCGCGACCACGCGCGCCCAGGTTTTGGACGCCGCAGCGGGACTGGAGGCCTTCAATCACGAGACCTTCGACGCTGCCTATACAGAGAGTTTCGGGCCCGTGCTTGCGGCCTGCCAGCAGCTCCCGATGATGGCGGCGCAGCGGCTGGTGGAACTCACGGCGCCCGAGAGCTTCGGCAAGCACGTGAAGGAATCGTCGCCCGCAGACAAATCGATGGATGCGCTCTTGGCCTACGTACAGACGCCGTCACCGACGACGCTGCTGCTGGTGAGCAGCGGCGGCCTGCGCAGCACGAGCCGCTTGGTGAAGGCGGTTACCAAGTCTCCCCACGGACGTATCGAGCGGTTGAAGGCGCCGGGCAACGACCGAGAGGCCGTAGCGTGGCTTACTGCCCACGCGGGCGGCCAGGGCATCCGCCTCGGGCGAGGGGCCGCGGAGGAGCTCGTGATGCGTGTGGGGCACGCGACGGCGGCGTTGCGCTCCGGTGTGGAGCGGGCGAGGGCCCACGCGGGCACCGATGATGTCCGCGTGGTGGACGTACAGGCCGTGGTGGAGTTCAGTCGGGAGGTCGACGTCTTCGCGCTGACGGACGCCATCGGCCACCAAGATCAGCGGCGCGCGCTGGAACTTCTCGCGGCGATGTTCTCGAAGGAATCCGAGTCTGACAAAGTGTTCTCGCTGCTCGGGTTGTTGACCCGCCACGTCCGAATGCTCTACACGGCTGCGGTGTCGGGATCGGGTGCGCTGGACGTGCCACCGTTCATCGCCTCCAAATACGAGACGCAGCTTCGCAACTTCAGCGCCGCCCGACTTGAGGTCGCGTTCACGGGCCTTTGTCGCATTGACGCGCAACTCAAGGGGGGGACGCGCGCGCGCTATGTCGCGAGCAAGAGCGCGCTGCTCACGTTGCAGCGGTGGGTGCTCGACACCTGCGGCGCGTTGCCCGGCACAGC
>CALKDV010000318.1 GCA_938084085.1 uncultured Nannocystaceae bacterium | reverse complement strand
GGTAGGGGGGGGCGGGAGGCCAGCCGCCAGTCGGGTCGGGGTGTCCTCGGGGTGCAGCGTGAGCTCGAGTTTGGACAGCGAGCCCAGATCGAGGTCGTCGAGGACGCGAGGGTTGCTGACGGTGAGAGTGTGAGGTGCACGTCGGGTCCGGGCGGGCTCGGGCGAAGCCTGGTAGTTGGGCGCCCGGCGAGGGACAGCCTCGAGGTCGTCGCGCAAGGGCGTGGAGCCCGGTGACGGCTCCGCACCTTTCATCTCCGTGGGCTTCGTGGCGCGGCGCGCCGTGTCATCGCTCGGTGTCGCCGCGCCGCCGCACGCGCTCACGCACACGAGCATCAGGCCGAGAGCGCGGCAGAGCGCGGAGGTTACGGGCGAAAGAGGATTCATTGGACGGGACCAAAGAGCTTGATTGCGTTGTGCCACGAGGTGCGCGCGATGTCTTCCTCGCTGCAGCGCCGGAGGCTCGCGAGACCTGCGACCACGTCGGTCAAAAATGCCGGTTCGTTGAGCGCCGGACGCCGGGAATAGGGCGTTTGATCGGGCGCGTCGGTCTCGATCAAGAGGTGGGCGTCGGGGACCTCGCGCGCGGCTCCAAGCACCCGACGGGCCCGAGGGTGCGTGACCATCGCCCCGAACCCGATCATATGACCTGCGCGCACCCATCGCGCCGCGGTCTCTGCGGATCCGGAAAACCCATGGACGACGCTCGGCGGCGCGTGGTGACGTGCGAGAAGGTCGAGGAGGTCATCGTGGGCGCGTACGCAATGCAAAATCAGTGGGAGTTGGACGGCCGCGGCGAGTTGGATTTGGGAGATGAGTACGGACTTTTGGCGCTCGCGATCCGTATCAAGGGTGTAATCAAGACCGCATTCGCCGACGGCTCTGACTTCCGCGGGTCGGGCCCTTAGTCGGTCCTCAAGGTCCTGAAACAGGCGCTCATCCTCGGATGGGTTGAGGTTCGCTACGCCGTACGGGTGGACGCCGAGTCCGAAAAGTAGATGGACACGGAGATCTTTTTTGTCATATTCACTAAAATGAATATTAAATGCATCCCAGTCCTGCGGGTTCACCGCGGGAATGAGGGCGGCCTCGACGTTCGCGAAACGCGCCCTGCGTAGGGTATCCGAGCGGATCGCGCTCGTTCCAAACCGCGGATCCTGGAGGTGCAGATGGGTGTCGAACAGGCGCACGACTGCATCATACGCGCATTTGACGCGATGCGGGGCATCGAGTACATAACCCATCTGCAGCGGCAGGAACAACCTCTTATGGCAACTCTCAGCAGAATTGAACGCGTACTTCGACACGACGGAATCGTGGCGGTCCTCGACCTCACGGCGGAACAAGCTTCGGCGGGCATGGAGCCCTCCTGGGTAGGCGATGAAAAGTGGCGCCCGATCGTTCTCGAGTCAGTCCGCCTCCGGCAAATTGCCAACGAGCCCCAAGTTCGAGTGCTCGTTGGGGAGCACGCTGTGCTCGTTTCGGGCGATGAGAAGCACGTGGTGGGTGTGGTGTTCATCAAGGGTCATCCTGTGGTGAAGTCGGTGGTACGAATGGTGCGACAGCTCCTTCGCCAACCAAACACCTCCTCGTCACGTCGCAGCGTGACCGCAGCGGCTCCAGCGCCGGCCGTAGCGCCCGCGCCCGTCGCAGCGCCCGCAGTCGCCCCGGTAGGCGCGCCCAACGCACCTTCCAACGGTGGATCGTCGGGCGATCCTTCGAGCAGCTTCTAGCGGCGATTGGACCGATGATGGGCGTTATTGGGCGATGTCCGAGCGCCCGTCCGCAGGCAGTGTACGCCGAACCTACGGTGGCGACACGTCCATCGGTGGAGCGGTGAAGTCCGCGGTGACTTCACGTGGCTGCTTCGTTGGTAGAGCGGAGTCGAGCAGCAGACCCTCCCGGGGCCGATGGACGCAGCGATGTTGCAGCGAAACCTCAGCCACGGGTGCGCTCGCCGTTCGTGTGGGGTATGGGGTGGAGGCAGCGCTCCCACGCGCGTGGTGTGGACGGTCCGGTGCCGACGCCTGCTGCACTCAGGGAATGAACAGATGAGCGACGTTGAAACCACCGCGTTGATCGAGGAGTTGACCGCGGCCCTGAGCGAAGAGGCGGTGAGCGTCAGTCCGGAGGATCGGGCCTACTACG
Organism: uncultured Nannocystaceae bacterium; assembly: GCA_938084085.1. Classification (GTDB taxonomy): domain Bacteria; phylum Myxococcota_A; class Polyangia; order Nannocystales; family Nannocystaceae; genus JAAZXR01. The sequence goes on along the minus strand of CALKDV010000318.1, from coordinate 16,594 downwards.
GAACGGATCGCTGTAAAGGAGGCTGGCCCATCGACGCCTGCGCCGTGGTGAGGCCTGCGGACTTGGAGGGGGTGCAGCGGGTGGTGCGCATCTGTGCTGCGCGCCGCATCGCCATCGTCCCGTCCGGGGGGCGCACCGGACTCACGGGAGCAGCCACGGCGAGTTGTGGCGAGATCGTGTTGTCTCTGGAGCGCATGCGGGGGATCTTGGAGGTCGACACCCACGCCCGCACCCTGCGGTGCGAGCCAGGCGCCACGGTCGAGGATGTGCAGCGGGCGGCGGCAGACGCTGGGCTCATGTACCCCGTGGACTTCGCGGCCAAGGGCACCGCGCACATCGGCGGTTCCATCGCGACCAACGCGGGCGGTGTGCGCGTGCTTCGGTACGGCTCCACACGCGCCTGGGTGCGCGAGCTGAAGGTGGTGCTCGCGTCCGGCGAGGTCATCAAGACGGGCGGGGCGCTCGTCAAAGACAACCCGGGCTACGAGCTGCGCCAGCTCTTTATTGGCAGCGAGGGGACCTTGGGGATCATCGTCGAGGCGACGCTCGCACTGTGCGTGCCGCCGGTGGGTACGGTGGTCGCGTTGACAGCGCTCGACGACGCCTCTCACATTCGGACGTTGTTTCGCCGCATGCAGGACTCGGGACTTCACCTGTCCGCGTTTGAGTGTTTCGACCAGGGATGTGTTCGGCGCGTGTGCGCCCACCGTGGAGATGCGCAGGCGCCCGGGCCCTTTGCAGAGCGGGCGCCGCATCACGTTTTGATCGAGGTGGAGGTTCCATCGTCGGCGCGGGATGGACGCGATGGCGTTCAAGCGCAGGTGGAGGCGGTGTTTGACGACCTGGCCATGTGCCTGGCCGATGCGCAAGACGCGGAGGAGATTCGAGACGCAGTCGTGGCGACGACGCCGCGGCAGATGCAAGAGCTCTGGGCATGGCGAGAGGACATCAGCGAATCGCTCCACGTCGCCACGCCGCATAAAGCCGACGTCTCCGTGCCGGTATCCGAGGTGGTCCCGTTCATGGAGGCGTGGCGTGACGCAGTGAACGCGGGGTTGCCGAGCATCCCGGCGGTGTGCTTTGGCCATGTCGGGGACGGCAACTTGCATCTCAACCTGCTGTGCCCGGAGGACATGGACCACGGGACGTTCTTAGGATGTGCGAAGTTGTTTGATCGAAAGATGTACGCGCTGGTGGAGTCCTTCGCGGGCAGCATTTCCGCAGAGCACGGCGTGGGGCTGCTCAAGCGTGCGCACCTGCACCACACCAAGAGCCCGGGAGAAATCGCGCTGATGCGGGAGATCAAAAAGAGCCTCGATCCCCAAGGGATCATGAACCCCGGCAAGATCTTTGAGATGAAGGTCCCGGTCTAGATCCGCGCCCGGAGGGCTATTTAAGCTTCATCTGGGGGGGCCGGTTGTCTTCGGCCACGGGCGCAGTACCAGGACCACTTTTGTGGGATTTCGTGCGCGACTGTTCGTCCTTCGAGAGTGGTCCATTGAAGATCACCTCAAGCTTTGTCTTGGCCCAGTCTTGATCCACGGTCGACAGTCGCATCAAGAATTGGTCCTTGCCCACCATCAGCTGGGCCTCGTGGTTGAACCACACGAAGACCTCGGCGCCATCGGCGGATTGGGGGCGGGGGGCTCGTGCGGCCTTAATGCCCGCGGCCTTGAGGGTCCCGGCCACCGAAAACTCGCCCTTTGCGCCCTTAAATCCCACCAGGGAAACGGCTGCAGCCCGCCCGTCTTCAAAATCGACGGTGACCTTCTCGAACGAGGGGTGTGTGTAGTCGCGCGCTATGTGCGTGCATGCAAAATGTACCCGCTTCGGAAGGAAGCGGACGCACGAGATGCGACCACCGCCCTCGCGGGTGTGTGCGCCGAGGGACGCGGCCACATCCTCAGGACTCGCCCGCAATAGGTCGTTCCACTTCACGGGCGCGCTGGCCAAAAACTGGCCCCCCTTCTTGACCTTGGCGGACGCCGCACCCCCCTCAGGCGCCTTGGCGTCTTTTTTGTTCGTCGTGGCGGCCGCGGCCTCGCCCTTGGCTTCGGTTTTAGACTCTGTCTCGTTGGCACCGGAGCACGACGCCGTGACGGTGAGGAACGCCGCGCACATTAAAGTTCGGTTCAACGTGTTCATGAGGCGAGGATGATACTCGGTTCGCGTCCGGTCGGGGAGGGAGGCATGGGGCGGAAGTTGCGCAACCGCACGCCCACCATGGGCTCCTCGCCGAGGTTGAGCGGCCGCCTCGTCGAGGGGCGCCCGCGTGGGCTGAAAATTGTCCACCAGACGAGGCTTGTGGCAGTGTGAAAGGCGATGAAGGGACGCGGGAGAGCCCCCATGGGGCAGAGGCTTGGCTGGACCGAACTTCGTCGTTACGCCAGTGAGCACTCCTGGTTGGGGCTCGTCCTTGGCGCCGGTTTGATCTTCGCGGGCGCCGTGGACTTTCGTCCGCCTCCGCAGGTGAGATCGGCAGGGGGCCTTGTCTCCGAGATCGTCGGCGACGCACCGACGCAGGATTTCTCCACCGAGGTTGGGCACGCGCAGGCTGTGCAATTGCGGGCGACGCTTCGAAGGTATCTCGACCCCCAGATGGAGGTGTTGCGGCCGTCACCGGAGGTCGAGGCTGCCGCGCAGACGTTGTCCTCGCCGGTCGTGACCACCATCTTTGGCATGCAGGCGACGATCGAGCAGACGATCAAGCTCCCAGGCGTCCGCAGCGAGCTCGATATCTCCGTGAAGGCGACGCCGCGAACACACGGCCGAGCGCGGGGCGGCAAGCCGGTGGAGATTGTGGTGGATCATGAGTTGTCGGTGCGCAGTCGCAAGATACCTCGGTGGTTTGGCGCCGTAGAGCATCGCCAGCATGTGCAGGAGTTGGGGAAGATCTTTGACAGCGAGGCTCGGCCGTATCGCCTCGTCTTCGCCGTTGACGACGAACTGTTCTCCTTGGATCTTGAGCTCAGGCGCTCGGGCCACGACAGTCTCTGAGTGGGTGCTGGATGGCGGGCGCAGTGACGGGGTCGCCCGCGCTAGCCAAAGCGCAAGAAGTAGGCCGCCACCCCAAACGCGATGCTGACGTTGAGTGAGCCCTTAACCCCCTGCATCGGGAGACGAACCGTACGTTCGCACCGATCCAAGATCCGCGGATCGACGCCGCTGACCTCGTGTCCGAGCACCAGCACGATCGGGTCGCGTCCTCGCTCACCGAGGCAGGAGGTCAGAGGGACCGCATCGGGACCGCCTTCCAGCGCCCACAGCCGCGCGCCGGCGATGGAGAGTCGCTCAATTTCGTCGAGTCCATTGACGTGTCGACTCCATCGCACGGAGGCTTCAGCGCCGAGGGAGGTCTTGTTCATCTTCGGGTGCTCGGGTGTGGGCGTGAATCCGCCGAGGTATACGTGTCGGACGCCCGCGCCATCCGCCGTCCGGAACACCGCGCCGACATTGCGCAACGAGCGGACGTTGTCGAGGAACACCTCGAGCGGAGGGCCGGTCACTTCATCGTCTCCGCGCGCCTCAAAGGTTGGGTAGGGCGCCTGGTCCAACGCGGTGGGTCCGTCGCAGTGCGGACACCGCTCTCCGAGCTCAGAATTTTCGGGTACTGGGAATCGAAGTCGACAGCTGCTGCGTTGGCATACCCGGGTCTGGTGCTTCGCCATGCACGAGAACCTAGCGGGCGCGAGGAGTCGGCACCAGCCCAAGGACGTGACCCACCTCGGGTCGGAGGCGCCACGCCCTTTCAGAATCGAGGCACCAATGCGAGCAATGAGCTATCGAAGTCACTACAGCGCCATCTATGTCGAGAACACCGCGCTGCGGGCGGAGAATGCGCGACTTCGTCATGAGTTGAAGGAGGGTCGCGCTGCCATGGCTGAGGTCCGGCGAGACCGCGATGACGCGGAGCGTCGACGGGTGCGAGCCACCTGCTTGAGCTGTGGTGGGATCATTCTCCCCGTCGCTGTGTTCGCGGGTCATCGACTGCGAGAGCCGTTGCCGCTGCGGATGAGCACCGCCCGGTTTTTAGATCCCACGGGTGGCTACACCGAGGCCTCCCTCGTGCACGCGCGCGCGTGTGCGGCGTGCGGCCTCATCCATCATTTCGTGGCCATCGACGGGGGAGCCGCTCCTACAGATGACGAAGGACCTCGTTGATCCGGCGTGTGCTTTTGGCTCGAGTCTACGAGATGGGGTCGCCGGCGACGAAGACCTGTTCGATCAATGGAGAGCCAGCGTGATAGACGAGATCGCGATAGTCGTCGGTGTCGAGCACCAGCATGTCGGCGGACAGACCCTGCGCGATGCGACCCACCTCGTCGGAGATGCCGAGGCTCGCGGCGGCGTTGTGCGTGACGGCGCAGATGGCCTCCGCGGGCGAAAGCTTGCAGCCGTAGCAGGCGATTGCCAGCACCATAGAGAGGTTCTCGAAGGCGCACGAACCTGGATTGCAGTCGGACGCCACGGCGACCGCGAGGCCGGCGTCCACGAGGGCGCGACCGTCCGCGAAGGGCTTGCCAAGCACGAGCGAGGTCCCCGGCAGCATGGTGGCCACAACGCCCGTCTCTCGCAGGAGCTCGATCTCGTGTGCGTCAAGGTGCAAGAGATGGTCGGCGCTTCGTGCCCCCATCTCTGCGGCGAGGACCGCGCCCCCCGTGTGACCAAATTCGTTGGCGTGCACCCGCAGTTCCAACCCTAGGGACGAGGCGGCGGTGAGCACTTCGCGAGCCTCGCTGATCGTGAACGCTCCTCGGTCGCAGAAGACATCACAAAAGTCGGCGAGGCCCTCGTCGTTGATCGTGGGGAGGATGCGCTCGCAGATGTCTCGGATGAACGCCGCTCGGGCGGCTTGTGAGCTCTTGGACTCCTCAGGGACGGCGTGCGCGGCGAGGCACGTGGTCTTGACCCGAAAGCCCTCCTTGCCGAGTCGTCTCGCGACGCGCAGCTGCTTTTGCTCGGTCTCAAGGTCAAGTCCGTAGCCGCTCTTGATCTCAAAGGTCGTCGTGCCGCAGCGTCGCATTCGTTGAATGCGACGAAGACTCTGTTCGTAGAGGGCGTCATCGGATGCGCCTCGTGTGGAGCGGACGCTGGAGAGGATTCCACCGCCGGCGGCGAAGATGGCCTCGTAGTCCGCTCCGGCGAGTCGCAGCTCAAGCTCGTCACGGCGGTGGCCCGCCCACACCAGGTGAGTGTGGCTGTCCACGAGGCCAGGCATGAGGACCTTGGATCGACAGTCGACGATCTCCGCATCCCCGATCCCCCCCGGCACCTTTGCCAAATCCTCGCCGATCCATTCGATCTTCCCATTGCGGACGAGCACGCTCGCATCTTTTAGGATACCCAGATCGTTCATCACGAGGCCGCGGCGCGGCGCGGCCTCCCCGGCGAGGGTGAGGACCTGCGCGGCGTTTTGGAACAGGCGGTTGTTGCCGGTTTTATCCATCACTTCAGATCGCTCGTTCGTCCGGGGATGTCTACCCGATGCTTGTTGGCGAACGCGATGGCGTCGTCGTATCCGGCGTCCGCGTGCCGTACGACGCCCATGCCGGGGTCGCTCTTCAACACGCGCTCCATGCGGCGTGCGGCGCCGTCCGTCCCATCGGCGACGACGACCATCCCGGCATGGAGGCTGTAGCCGATGCCGACACCGCCGCCATGGTGTACGGAGACCCAGGTCGCACCTGCGGCGGTGTTGATGAGCGCGTTGAGGATGGGCCAGTCGGCGATGGCGTCCGAGCCGTCCTTCATCGCTTCGGTTTCGCGGTTGGGCGAGGCGACGGAGCCGCAATCGAGGTGATCTCGACCGATCACGATGGGCGCCTTGACCTTCCCGTCGCGGACGAGCTCGTTGAACAGCCGGCCAGCCTTGTCGCGCTCGTCATATCCAAGCCAGCAGATACGGCACGGCAACCCCTGGAACGCGACCTGGGCTTGCGCGAGCTCGATCCACCGATGGAGGGGTTTGTTGTCTGGAAACAACTCCAAAATTGCAGCGTCGGTGACGGCGATGTCTTCCGGATCCCCCGAGAGCGCTGCCCATCGAAATGGCCCCTTGCCCTCGCAAAAGAGCGGACGGATATATTCGGGGATGAATCCACGAATGTCGAAGGCGTCCTCCACACCCGCCTTCACAGCCTGGGCGCGGATATTGTTGCCGTAGTCGAACGCGATGGCGCCCTGACGTTTCATCTCAAGCATGGCCGCTACATGCCGGCCCATGGCGTCGACGCTGAGCTCTACGTAGCGCTCGGGATCGTCGATGCGGAGCCGGAGCGCGGCGTCAAGGCTCATGCCGTCGGGGACGTAGCCTTGGAGTTCGTCGTGCGCCGAGGTCTGATCGGTGACGATGTCGGGGATGCGGCCGCGCTTCACCAATTCCGGCAGGACCTCGGCGCAGTTTCCGACCAAGCCCACCGAGAGGGGGGCGCGGGCGGCGACGGCTTCGTCGATCATCGCGAGCGCCTGGTCGAGGCTGTCCGCTCGCTTCATGAGGTATCGGTGCTCGATGCGTCGCTCGAGGCGTTCCGGATCGACTTCGACACAAAGGCAGGCAGCGCCGTTCATGGTCGCCGCCAAGGGTTGCGCTCCTCCCATGCCCCCGAGCCCGCCGGTGACGACGAACTGGCCGTGCAAGTCTCCGCCAAAGTGTTGGCGCGCACACGCGGAGAACGTCTCGTAGGTGCCCTGCAAGATTCCTTGGGTGCCGATATAGATCCAACTCCCCGCGGTCATTTGCCCGTACATGGTGAGGCCGAGCGCCTCGAGCCGGTTGAACTCGTCCCAGGTGCCCCACTTCGGCACCAAGTTGCTGTTCGCGATGAGTACGCGAGGGGCATCTTCGTGGGTCTTAAATACAGCCTGCGGTCGACCGCTCTGAACGAGCAGCGTCTCGTCGCACTCGAGTCGCTGCAGGGCCGCGATGATCCGGTGATAGTCCTCCCACGTGCGGGCGGCCTTCCCCGTCCCTCCATACACCACGAGGTCTTCGGGTCGCTCCGCGACCTCGGGGTCGAGGTTGTTCATCAGCATGCGGAGCGCAGCTTCTTGGGGCCAGCCCTTGCAGCTAAGTTCCGCGCCTCTGGGAGCTCGAATGGTCGGCACACTCATGGTCGAGAAAATAGCACCGGTCGGGCCGCGCGGGCGTCCATGGAGATTCGTCGCGGTGGGATTTCTCTCTCGTCGCGACGTGGGTCGTGGCGTGGTCGTGGCGGGCGCCGCTACCACGAGGGCTCGAACATCGGACGAGCCTGCGCCGGGCTCATGGTCACGCCAAAAATCACGTCGCCGCCCTTCGGAGCGAGGGCCACGTCCATGTCTTCGATCCATGCCGGCTGGTCGGAGTCGTCCGCCCCGTCTTCTTGTTTCCCTTCGAGAATCTTTTGGGCGAGCCACACCAAGGCGGAGGCTTTGAATCGCTCAGGCGTGTGCAAACGCACGAAGAATCCGGCGTGCTCATAGGTCGCGGCGGCGGCGACGAGCCCTTGAGGTTTCGGGAGAAGGGCCGCGAGCGGTCCGGCGTTGTCCATGCCCCAGCGGAGCACCTCCTCGTCCGCGACGAAGAAAAAACAACTGTCAGAGGGGACCGTCATGGCGAGTTTTTTGAGCTCCTTGGACCAGGTGGGTTTGCCTGTCGCTCGCGCTTGCTCCACCTCCGCCGCCAACGCCGGTCGCGTTACGACAACCTCGTCGGAATCCACTTGGACGAGCGTCACTGGCTCGTCGCCGATCAAGACCCCGTCGAGGCTCCATCGGCGGTCCGAGTGTTGGGTGAGGGCGCCGCTGGCTACGCCCGCTTGGAGTAGCGCCTCGATGTCCCGTAGCTCTACGCTGACGAGGCTGCGCGCGCTGTCATCATGGCGGCCGGCGAAGGTCACACGATCGAGCGTAGCGAAGGAGTCGATCCCGAGCGCAGCGAAGACGTCACAGATCGCCGACGTGATGGGGACCGCCTGCTCGGAATCCTCGTCGCCGCCGTCGCGGCCTCTCTCGTTTTGTCTGCGTCGAACACGTCGCGCCTCCTTGGCGGCCTCGAAAGCCTCTCGCAGCGCCTCGTCCTCAAGTCCTTGGAGGTCAGGCTCGTCGACGCTGACGGCGAGCCAGGCCTCGTACTCCATGGCGTCGCGTCGCTCTTCGTCGCACGTCAGTCGATACTCCAGCAGGCCCTCGCCAAGAATGGAGAGCATACGACTTTTCTTGAGTCGTTCAATGTCGAACACCGCGAGGGTGGTGAGATCTCGGGGGAACGATTGCACCCCGTAGGAGAGCACGGACGCGTCGTTTCGTTTCTTTCCGAGTTCCCAGTACTTGCGAATGAGCTGGGTGAGTCGCTCTTGCTCGCCCGCGCGCTTGTACAGCTTGATAAGCCGAAAGATGGCATCTCCGGTCAGCGCGCGATCGTTGGGGTTGAGCGAGACGACCTGCTCCAAATTCTCGAGCGCGCAGTCGGGTCGGTCAAATTCGTCCATGCAGTCCACGCCCCGCCGGTAGTAGCGCTCCGCCTGCGATTCTCCGCTGCGTCCGGAGACGCGCGCGACCGAGTCTCTCGTTGATGTCGCCGGTGCGGCGCAGGCGATGAGGAGCGCGGGGGCGAGACAACTCAAGGCATGAGTGAGACGGCGAGGGAAAGGACGCATGCCGGGAGAATATGCCACACCCGCGTACTCGTGCCACGTGGAGGCTCAAGCGGCCGACGATTACAAGAGCTCGGCTCGGCGAAGCAGGGCCGCGGTGGCGAGGAGCGGCAGGCCAATGATCCCCGTAAAATCGTCGCCCTCAATGGATTCAAACAGCTTGATCCCCGCGTCCTCAATTCGATACGAGCCGGCACAGTTGAGGGGCTGATATTGGCGGACATAGGCGGCAGCTTCGTCGCGGGAGAAGGATCTCATTGTCAGGCGATGGACATCAACGGCTTCGTACGCGCGATCGCTGTCGGCCTCGATCAGCACGACGCCGGTCACCAGCAGGTGGGTCCGACCGCATAAGCGCATCAGCGTCTCCATCGCTCGCTCCTCTGTGCCAGGCTTGTGCAGCACCTCTGGCGGGTCCTCGGAGACAACGGCGAGCTGGTCTGCACCGAGGATCCAGCGCCCGGGGTACTGGGCCGCGAGGGAGCGAGCCTTGTGTGCCGCGAGGAGACACGCGAATTTTCGGACGCCGAGCGCCGCTAGCTTGGTGTCCATCGTCCGCTCGTCGAAGTCGGGGGGCGCCGCCTCAAACGGGACCTCGAGTCGCCGCAAAAGCTCGCCGCGGTAGGGGGAAGTGGACGCGAGCACGAGTGTCGGCGGTCGTTGCTGGTTCACGGCGCATCCTGAGCGGTCATGGTCACGTTACTTTGTTGCGACGCTCGGCTTGGCGGCGTCGACCGCCTCGAAGTCCTTCGAGAGGCCGTCTTTGGTGATTTGTAGGCGTTTGGACGCCGATTCACAGATTTCGGGGAGTTCCGCTTCCCCGCTCTTGACCCGCTTAACTCGTTTGAGCCGCTCATAGAGTTTCTTGGAGGGTCTCGTCGAGACGTCGTCGAGGACCTCGAGGAGGATGGCACATGGAGCATCGGCGCGCCGAAACTGCGCGAGATCTTGGATGAGATTGAGTTCCCAGTCGATGAGGTCTTCGTTGGTATCCAAGGTGCCGAGGGCGTCGAGGATTCGGTGGCGATCGATATAGCTGAGGCCGCGGTTTGATTTTGGCGTGTTGATTTGCTCGAGCAAGAAGGCGTGACCCGAGGGGCCGAGTCGTTGCAGCGCGAGGTTCACAGCCTCCGCTCGGACGTATCGTCCACGCATCAACTCGTCGAGCTCTGCGAAGAACTCGGGCACGTCGAGCAACTCTGGGCGTCGAACGAGCGCGTCTTCATAGCGCGCCAGCGCGCGTGCGCTGTTGCTGCGTGAAGGCTTGATAGACAAGGCGCGGCCAGACTTCCATAACAGGATCGGATCTTCGGGGAACTCGTCGCGCAGGGGTTGAATGATCTGCAGCGCGGTGGTGCTGTCGCTGGCGAGGAGCGCGCGATCCACTTCCGTGAGAGAGGCGGAGTCGATGGCGCTCGTGAAGATCTCGTCACCCTCAAGCCGCTGTGGACCTCGGGTCGCAAAGAAGAGTACCCCCACGGCGACGAGGCCGGCCAAGGTCGCGGCGATGAGTGCCCCGCGCCGCAGACCTCGGAGTTCCACGCGCCGCTCGTGACCGTTCCAGTCGGTCGCCTTCGCAGAGGGGGCGGCGGGGTGTGGCTCGACCGGCGTGACGCTGTCGGGACGTGAGAGTGGGAAGGGGGCGTCCTCTTCACGCGGGTGCTGGGCCAGAAGGCTGCTCTCACCGGAGAGCAGTGTGAGTCGCGCGTGCTCAAGAGTGCGTCTGGCTTCTGTCGCCGATGAGACGCGTTGATCTCGATCTTTTTGGAGCATGTGTTCGACAAACGCTCGCAGCATCTCGGGGATGTCCTCTGCGAGCGGCGCGGGATCGCGTGTCACCTGCATTCGCGCGACCGCTCCCAAATCGTCGCCGTCGAAGGGAGGGGCCCCCGCCAGCATGGTGTAGAGAATGAGCCCCGTGGAGTAGAGGTCCGATCGGGCGTCGATCTCCATCCCGGAGGCTTGCTCGGGGCTCATGTATTGGGGCGTCCCAAAGATCATGCCGATCTGCGTCACGGGGGCGCTGTCGCCCTCGCCACGGTCGCTCGCGTCCATGATCTTTGCGATGCCGAAGTCGAGCAGTTTCAGGTGCTCTGCGCCGCTGTCATCTCTGGTGACGAAGATATTGTCGGGCTTGAGATCTCGGTGGACCACCCCCTGCTTGTGGGCATGTTCAAGCGCTCGCAAGATCTGCAACGTGAACTCGACGGCGCGCAATGGCGCGACCGGCCCGGTGATATAGTCGGACAAGTCCTCGCCCTCGAGCCGCTGCATCACGATGAACATGAGTCCCTGTTCGGTCGTGCCAAGCTCGAGCACTTGGACGATATTGGGGTGTTCAAGCCTCGCCGTGCTTCGCGCCTCGCGTTCGAAGCGTCCCCGGAGGTGACCGTCTTCGCTCAGATCGGGGCTGAGCACCTTGATCGCGACGGGGCGATGCAAGGAGATTTGCTCACCTCCGTAGACGACGCCCATCCCGCCCTCACCGACGACCTCATCCACTCGGTAGCGCTCCGCGATAACCTGGCCGCGTAGATCGAACGCCTGATATGGCGCCGATAGTTCGTGGTTGGAGTTGGCCATGGCCGCGCGAGCATAGCAACCGCGGATGACGACGTTCGCTCCTTGGGCCTAACTATGTCATCTGTGTGCGGGAGGCCCGCGTATAGGTGACGTGCGACACTGCCGTCAGCGCTTCGCCACGGCCGTCCGCACGGTTTCTTGGTCTGGATTGGCGTCCGGAGTCTGCGGCGGGTCGATGGGTTGCACGAACCCATGCCCGAGATCTTGCTCGATTCGGGCCAACGCGTCCTGCGCCCACTGGCACAGCGCAATCTCGTTGGAAGAGTGAAAATCGTCGAGCATCTCCTCGAGCTCCCGACGAGCGCGGGCGCTTTGCTTGAGCATGTGGGCGACCTCTGCGTCCAGCAGGCGAATTTGTTGCAGTGAGACGTGGAAGGCTGGCGACTGGGACAAGCCTTCACGCGCGACGGCCAGCAACTCTGCGCCTCCCTCGGGGTCACCCATTCGCGCGCGCGTGTAGCCCAAGAATCCGGTGTTGATGAAGAGGTCATCTTCATTTCCATAGAGTGTCGACAGCCTGCGGGCCTCGTCAAACACCTCGATCGCGCGGTCGTAATCGCCGGCGCGAAGGCTCAGATCTCCGAGGTTGTGGAGGGGATTGAGGAGCATACGGAACAGGTTCGCAGAGCGGAGTTCCTTGACCGCCTCTTCCATCTCTGGGATCGCGCGCTCCGGGTCACCCGACAGGACCGCCAGAAAAGCGATCCCCGAGAGGTAGCTGTTTCGCTTCGCGACGGGGACGTTTTTCGCGAAGGACTTGCCCGTATCATGGAGCTTGCGTGCCTCGCCAAGCTGTCCGGACAGGGAGAGGCAGCGAAGTCGCACGCCGAGCACGTGGCACACGTGACTGTCTTTGGGGGCCTCACTTTTCATGATCCCCATGGATTTCCGCGAGAATGCACCCGCTTGCTCGATGTCGCCAACGGCGATGAGCGCCTCCGCCCGCCGACTAGCGATTCGGAATTCGAGGACCGATTCGTTGGCGATCTTCGCGGTCTCCGCGGCGCGCTCAAGCCTGGTGAGGATCGCGTGGACGTCTCCACTTTGAGGGGACAGCCGGTCGGTGAGGCCGAGCCATAACAGCGCCTGCGCGCGGAAGTCCTGCAAAAGCTCAGCGATAAGCACGCCTGCTTCGAGCATGGCGGTCTCTTCGCGCACATCGTCGAGCGTTCCCTGTCCCTCCCGAAGAAACATCAAGGTCGCGTCCAAGATCTTCCCCATGCTGTCGGGGCCGCCGTAACGGCGCAGCCGAGAGATCAGGCGCGCCAGCACCTGCGCGCCGAGTCGCGGCTGTTTACCCTCAAAGAGCTGTCGGGCGGCGGCATCCAGGGCCGGGACCACATCAAGTCCTGTCGACGCATGGTCGAGGAGCTGCGCCCTCACGAACGTAAAGTTTGGGTCTACGAGATTGAGCTCCTCGATCCGCACGGTGAGCTCGATTCGAGTCTCATCGAGCGACTCGGAGTAGCGATCGACGACCGCTTGTCGCACCGACTCATGGGCGAGGGAGAGCATGTGTCCGGTGGCGTCAACCCAGCGACTAATCAAACCCTCACCGGCGAGCCGATCGAGGGTGCGGTCGTATCGATCGCGACGGAGATCCGTGAGATCAAATAGCTGCTCCTTGGAGATGGGCGCGTCGAGCAGGAAGAGGACGCTCACGATCTCCCACGCGCTCACACCGAGCGTGTTGAGACGGCCTTCGGCGCGTTCGGAAAGCGTCTTCTGGAGCTCTTCGGCGGCGGAGGAGGTGTCACGAAGCACCCACCCGGTCCCATCACGGATGAGAATTTGTTCCTCAATCAGCACCCGGAGCGTCTCGCGGAAGCTGAGTGGATGACCACCCGTCAGCTTGTCCAGCATGAGCGTCAGGTTTTGCAGGGTGCTCTCGCTCACCCCGAGCGCCGTCGTCAAGAGCCCGTTCATCTCTTTGACTGAGAACGGCCGGAGGTGCCAAAGCTCAGCGAGCTGGTCCCGCGACAATATCTTCAGCAGTGACGTGATGCGGGCGTGGGGTACGGTGGTCGCGCACAGCAAAATGCTCGACGCGTTGTGGTCGATGGCATGTACGAGCTGTTCAAAGCGACCGAGGTGCTCGCGACCTCGGACGAGGTCGCTGAGGTGGAGGACGAACGGGCGCTCGTTGGAGACGCGGATAAGAAACTCGACGACAGAGCTCGATGCGCTCTGATCGGACGAGTTCCTCCTCGCGAGCTGGATCAATGGCTCGAATTCTTGGACCACTGGAGAGTGCTCACCGAGCGCGGTCGCAATTTGGACGACGACGGAGGCGAACGGGCCGAGCGCGGACCGCTCGTTGTTCCAGTAGTTTCCCTCGACGAACAACCCGCCTCCGAGCTGTACCTCCCGGCGAAGTTCGCTCATCAGACGTTGCTTGCCCATGCCCTCCGGACTCTCAACGATGATTGTTCGGGTGAGCTTTGGTGTCCGCAGTCCCGATGAGATGGCGTTTTTGTTTGGCGAGGACGTGTCCGCTCCGCCATCCTCCGATACGCCGACGAGGATCTCCGAGGCGCGCATGAGAAGAATGTCGAGGTAGCCGGCGCGATCTTCGAAGGGGAGGTGCTCCACGAGGACCCGCGCGAACTGTGCCCGGTCTACCCGCGATTCGTTACGGTCTGGGAGTCCCCGCGACTCTCGTCGCATGAGCTCCAACACGATGGCGCGGGCGCTCTGGGGTCGATTGTCGCGATCTGCGTGGAGCATGCGTCCCACGAGTTCCGCGACGACTGAGCCGCAGCGATCCACGAGCGCTCCGGCGAGCTCTGGCGTCCAATCAAGCTGGAGTTTCAGGGCCTCACGAAAGTCGCGTTTCGGGAACGGTTTGACGCCGAGGACCGCGGAGTAGAGCGTCGCCGCGAGGGCGTAGATGTCCGAGCGGTGGTCCGTAGCTTTCCCCTGAATCTTCTCAGGGGCACAAAAACCCGGGGTGCCGAGCAGCGTGAGTCCGTCGCTTTCCGGATCGCTCATGGCCTCGGCCGAGAGCTTGCCGCGGAGCATCCGCGCGAGCCCGAAGTCGATCAGCTTTGCTTGCGGTCGTCCTGCGACCTGCGTGACCATCACGTTGGAGGGCTTGATGTCCTCGTGAATGAGCCCGAGCGCGTGGATATAGTCCAGCGCACGCGCGAGCTGGAGAAACAGATCGACGATGACCTCGCGGGGCGCGTCGACACAAAAGTCGACGAGGTGCGGACCTTGTACGAGCTCTTGTGTGAAGAATGCACCATCGATTTCTCCGCAAGCACCAAAATCAATGACCTTCGCGAGGTTGGGGTGGTGCAGGTGTGTGAGGAGTCGAAACTCGTCTTTGAACTGTTCGGTGACGCCGTCTGAGGGGGTGTTGGTGTCGGACGAAAAACGACGGCTTTGCGGGCGCTGGCTGTCGCGTTGGAAGCGGTTGTTGGTGGAGAACGTTCCGTTGCTGCAGCTGTTTCTTGTGTGGCCACCGCGCGCGTCGGTTGTGGGCTGTTCTCGGATCACCTTGAGCGCGACCGTGCGATCCGCGATTTCATCGAACGCTTCGTACACGGCGCCAAAGCCACCGGAGCCGATCAGTCGCTGGATACGATAACGGCCACCAATCCGCTCTGGATGTCGGCTTGGTTCGGCAATGTCGTCGCCCTGCGCTTTGGTCGTCCGTTGGTTCACGTATGCGTCGTATCTTCGCGCGTTTATGCCCCATCATGCAGATGACGCCTTGAATGCGATCTAAATCTCCAATTTAGATTAGTTTATCCACGTGTCCTTTGACACACTAAATACGGGACTCAATCACCGACATGTCCCCAAACAGGACGACTGTGACGCGCGGATTCGCCAATTCATCTTCCAATGAGGTCTAGAGGGTGAACACGTACACAGCGTCGAAACGTCCGATTGTTTAGGTTCGTGAGCAATGAGCGATGACCGCAACTTGGTAGTTTTCCGGGCTGGTCGAATCATGCGTCGGAGGGGACACGGCGAGCCCCCCACATCGGGCGTTTTCCTGCCCGGATGCTTGCGAAGGCTTCGCGTCCAAGCGCCGCTTCTCCCGCGTCCACGCACAGCTCGTAGCCCTGGGATTCCCGCTCGAGTCGAATCGATTCTGTCTCGCCCAACGAGTTGAGCAGCGCAGACTTAAACGCCGCCACTGCGGTCGGTGAGCGCGTCGCGACATGCTCTGCGAGCGCGCGCACCCGAACAAGTCCGGCGTCGATGTCGTCATGAACCTCGTGCACGAGTCCCATGGAGTGCGCCTCGGTTGCGTTCACTCGCACACCTGTGCAGCCGAGGAGGAGAGCGGCCGCGGGACCGACGGCGGCTGCGAGCTCTGCCGACCCGCGCGCGCCGGGGATGATCCCGAGCCCCGTCTCTGGCAGGGCGAACGAGGCGCCAGGCGTGGCGAGGACGAGATCGGTCGTGAGCAAGTACTCGGTCCCCCAGCCAAGGGTGACGCCGTGGGTGAGCGCGATGTTGTAGACGGGCAATCGTCGAAGCCGGCACATCAACGCGCGTTGTCGATGTACGTGCGCCTTCACGGCCGCGTCGTCCCACTCCGTACGCTCCGTGACGTTGGCGCCCGAGATGAACAGCGGGGTTCCCTTCCGCGACTGTCGGCGACTTAGGGTGCACATCGTGCGAATCGAGTCGTTCGATTCGATAAGATCACAAAGCGCCTCAAAGGCCTCAAGTTGTGCGGTACCGACCTCGTTGGCTTTGCCGTGCTCAAGTTCGAGGATCAACAGGCCGGTGGTCGCTTCAAAACTCGGGTGAAGGGCATCGATCGAGGAGAGATCCATGCGGGGAACCTATCAAAGGTCGACGGGTGCTTCAGGATCTCGTTGGAGGAGGGCTTGATATGCCTCTGGGCGGTCGATGTTGTCGAGCACGGCCGGGTCGTCCACGGCGACCCGAAGACGTGCAGGGGCCGACTCTGCGGCGAGGAAGGTGCGTGGCGACTCGGTCGGTGGGAGCGCGAGGAGGCTGTCTACTGCGGCGCGTGGCCACACGACGGGGTGGCCTGAGGCCCCGTCGTATGTGGGCTGAATAAAGGCGTGGGGGGAGGCGTCATGCGTCGCGAGGAGGGTGGCGATGGTGGTCCCCTTGACGTGCGGGCGATCGACGGTCAAAACGAGCACGCCACGAAGCTCCGGCGCGCTCGCGAGGGCGCGCCGAAGACCGCATTGCAGGCTCGAGAGCGGGCCATCCGACCATCCCGAATGATGCGCCACGACGATGCTGTGGTCGAAGCGGTGCGCGTCGAGCGGGGTCGCGCCGTCGACCACAACCGTCACAACGCAGGTGCTGGTGAGACCGACGCAGTGATCCACGAACGCTCGTCCCCGCCACCGCAAGGTCGCCTTGGGAGATCCCATCCT
>CALKDV010000317.1 GCA_938084085.1 uncultured Nannocystaceae bacterium | reverse complement strand
TCCTCTCCGGTGACCCCTACCAGGTCGACAACCACTTCCTCGACCAACACTCCACCGGTCTCGTGGCGGTGACGGAGCGGCTCAAAGACTCACCGATCACCGGCTCTGTGTTCTTCACCCGAGGTGAGCGCAGTAAGCTGGCCGAGCTCGCTGCCAACATTTTGTGAGCGCGGAATCTTTTGTTCAGCGATTCGCTCCCTCCAGCACGCTACGCCGCTGCGCGCTTCGCGAGACCGCGGCTGGACTTGACCGCGTTGTGCTGTAGGGTGCAGTAGTGGACGCGCTCCCTATTGAACTGTTTCGCAAGCTCCCGAAGACGGACCTGCACGTTCACCTCGACGGCTCACTGCGGCTCGCGTCGATCCTTGAGCTGGCGAAAGAGCAGCGCGTGGAGCTCCCCTCCATGGACGAGGCCGGCCTGCGCGCGGCCATCCACGCCGGCGAAGACACGGGGTCCCTTGAGGAATACCTCAAGGCGTTCGACGTCACCTTGAGCGTGTTGCAGACCGAGGAGGGCCTGTACCGCGCGGCGTTCGAACTGGCGGAGGACGCCGCCAAAGAGCAGGTGCGCTACATGGAGGTCCGATACTCCCCCATGCTGCACACCCAACGGGGCCTTCGCCACACCCGTGTGGTGGAGGTGGTGCTGCAAGCCCTCCACGACGCAGAGATTCGATTTGGAATTCAGTCCGGGGTCATTTTGTGCGGGATCCGAAACATCTCCCCCGCCCACTCCTTGGAGATGGCGGAGTTGACCGTGGCCTACAAAGGGCGCGGCGTAGTCGGTTTTGATCTCGCGGGTGCCGAGTACGACCACCCGCCTCAGGACCACAACGAGGCCTTCCAGCTCGTCCGAAAGAACAACATCAATGTCACGATCCACGCCGGTGAGGCCTACGGACCCGCCTCGGTGGCCCAGGCCCTCCATGTGTGCGGCGCCCACAGGATCGGGCACGGATGTCGGCTGCGCGAGGACGGGGACCTCCTGCATTACGTAGTGGATCATCGGATCCCTCTTGAGTGCTGTCCCTCCTCCAACGTGCAGACGGGGGCGGTCGCGAGCATGGAGAGTCACCCCATCAAGCTCTACTTGAACCTGGGCGGGCGGGTCACGGTCAACACCGACAACCGACTCATCACCGACACCACTGTGAGCAAAGAGCTGTGGCTCCTCCATCGCCACCTTGGGTTCACGCTCACAGACATCAAGCAGGTCATCATCAACGGCTTTAAGTCGTCGTTTCAACCCTTCCACGAGCGTCGACAACTCCTCGCCCGCATCAGCGACGAGCTCGCGGCGTTCACAGACCCAGACGAGCATCCCCTCCAAGAGCGCCTCAACCTGACGGCGCCTCCGCCGGGGGACGCCGACGCTGGATGACGGCGCCGCCGGAGGACGGCGACGCTCGCACACCTCGTGACGGGCCGCTCCTGGCGAACCGACACACCTCCCCGGAGCCCGTCGTCACGGGCACGTTGGCCAGCGTTGCGCGGCACGTTGGCCAGCGTTGGCCCGGCCACAGCGCCTACGTTGCACGAACGCGGCCGTCGGTGCGACCATGCACCCGCCCATGACGACCACGCCAGACGAAGGGTCCGCCGCGTTCCTCTGCCCGCGAGAGATTCCGTTCCCGATTGATGAGCTCGCGGCCCTGTGTTTCTCGGCCCTCGATGCCGATCCGGGAGCCTCCGACGCTGACCCCGAGTGGGCCGCGACTCTGGAGCGCTACCGAGATCCTTGCTACGTAAGTCTCCGGGCCCACGGGCAGCGCGTGGCCCACGGGTGGACGGAGACCGACGGCAGCGTCGCCGCCATCCTCCGCACCATTTCCACGCTCACCGGCGCCCTCGACCCCAGCACCCGAGAGACGGTCACATCCATCGAGCTCAACCTCACCTACGACTGGGTGCCGACAGACCTCGGGGACAAAGAGGCGAGCCGCGCCTTCCTCTCGAACTTTGTGCGGGGCGTACGAGGGTTCGAACTCGTCCACCAAGACCACACGCTTCGGGTGGCGCCCACCCAGGCTGTGGCGCAAAATCGGGCGTCCCCGAAGTGGCTTGAGGTGTTCCGGCAGGAGCGACGCCTCACCCAAGCCGACGTCGCGCGGGAGGTGACCGCCCGCAACTTTAACAGCGACCAGCTGCTCCTCGCTCGTCCGGTCGCCACCACCCGTCCGCGGGCTGTGTCCATGTTTCGCGGCAACACGCTCGTCGACCAGACCGAGGTAGATCGCCCGTACGTGGAGCAGCTTGAGCGCGACCTCGGCGACTTCTTGGTCCGCGCCGTCGTGCCCACGGGGCGCATGACCTACATCTACTACCCGAGCCAAGGGCGTGAAGACCTTAAACGCAACAACATGATTCGGCAATGGATGGCCTCGGTCGCGCTGGGGAGGACCGCTAAGTTTCGAGAGGACCGCGCGGTCCACAAGCTCGGCGAGGAGAACATCCGCTACAACCTCCGCACCTTTTATCACGCGACCGGAAAACTCGGCTGCATCGAGTACAACGGGAAGGTGAAGCTCGGCTCCGTGGCCCTCGCGGTCATCTCGATCATGGAGCACCCGAAGCGAAAACAATTCAAGCGAATCGAAGAGCGGCTCTGGAATATGATCGAGCACCTGTGGCAGCCGGATGGTTCGTTTCGCACCTTCTTCAAGCCCTCCGACCGCAACGACGTTCAAAACTTCTACCCTGGAGAGGCCCAGCTCGCGTGGGCGTTCCGGTACGGGGAGACCCGGGACGACGCCCTGCTCCATAAATTCATGGCCTCCATGAGGTACTACCGCGAGTGGCACAAAGAGCAGCGAAACCCCGCCTTCGTGCCGTGGCACGCCCAAGCCTACTACCACGTCTGGAAAATCACTCGAGACGAGGAGCTCAAGGACTGGGTTTTCGACATCTCCGACTGGCTCCTCGGCATGGCCCAAGATCGACACAATGTGCTCCACGCGGACGAGCTTGGGCGGTTTTACGACCCCCAAAACCCCAAGTTCGGACCTCCGCACGCCTCCGCTACCGGGGTCTACCTTGAGGGTCTGATCGACGCGTTTGAACTCGCGCGCGAAGTTGGTGACGACGAGCGGCGAGAGCGGTACCGCCTCGCCATAATTCGCGGGCTCCGCAGCGTCCGACAGGTGATGTTTAAAGACGACACCGACATGTTCTACATCCACCCCGACAAGCGCGCGTGGCTCCGTGGTGGCGTACGAAACACGGTGTACGACAACGTGATGCGCATCGACAACGTGCAGCACAATCAGATGGGAATCATCAAGATCCTGCGCGCGTTCGAAGATCAAGACTTTATTGAGGCGAGGACGTAGCCGCTCCACCCGCGGCCTCGCATCACCGCCCTATGCGTCGGGCTCGAACTCGGCGCGCACCTTGTCATCGGTGGACCGCAC
>CALKDV010000316.1 GCA_938084085.1 uncultured Nannocystaceae bacterium | reverse complement strand
GCATGTCCGTAGGCGCGTGGCTCGCGGGGCGCTGGGTCGCGAAGCTGCGCCGGCCGGTGGTGGTCTACGGCCTCTTGGAGGGGGCCGTCGGCGCGTATGCGCTGGCGTTCCCGACACTCTATGCGCAGTGCATGCGCCTCGCCTACGACGTGGTTTTTCCGGCGGTTGGCGGAGGGACGAGCGTCACGTTGGTGAAATGGGGGATGGCCGCGGCGCTGATTCTTCCCCCGTGCGTCGCGCTCGGCATGACATTTCCGTTGATGAGCGTTGGCGTGCTTCGTCGACGCCCCGATGACAGCGGGCACGTCCTCGGCGTGCTCTACTTTTCCAACAGCCTCGGCGCGTCACTCGGGGCGATGCTGTCAGGGTTTGTGTTGGTGCCTTGGGTGGGTCTCCCGGGGGCGTTAACGGCCGCGGGGGTGTTGAATCTTGCGATCATGGGGCTCGCCTTGCTCGAGCGCGCACCGACCAAGGCGCTGCCTGTGGCGTCCGAGGGAGCGGGGGCGGAGGTGGGCCCGTCGCGCGACAGCAGGTCTGGGCTGCGGCGGTGGGTGTTGTTGTTGCTCTGCGTCGCGTTCGCCACGGGGCTCTCGTCGTTCATCTACGAGATCGCGTGGATTCGCCTGCTCTCCATGGTGATCGGGAGCGCGACCCACTCCTTTGAGGTGATGCTCTCAGCGTTTGTGCTGGGCCTCGCGCTCGGAAGCGGCTACGTGCGGCGTCGCATCGACCGTTTTAAGCGTCCCGCCTTTGTGCTCGCGATGGTGCAGGTGCTGATGGGTTTCTCCGCCGTCGTGACGATCCCAGCCTACCAGCTCGCGGTGCACCTGCTCGGCGCGCTCTTGGAGTCCGAGTGGGGACTGCGCACCGAGGGGGGATGGATCGCCTTCAACACGCTGCGCTACCTCATCTGCCTCTTGATCATGTTGCCCGCGACATTTTGTGCGGGCATGACCTTGCCCCTGGTCACACATCTCGCGCTACGCCGAGGTGCGCGCGAGTCCATCGTGGGCCGCGTCTACGCGGTGAACACCTTGGGCGCCATCCTCGGCGCTGTACTCGCGGGTACGCTGCTGCTCCCCACGATGGGGCTGCGACTCACCTTGGTGCTCGGTGCGACCATCGACATGGTGCTTGGGATGTGGATTTTGTTCCGCTTGCGCGGGTCGATCGCGGCGCGAACGCGCACGCAAGCGATGCGCTTGTCCCAGGTGACGGCCGTGACCACTGTGGCCTTCGGCGCCTTCGTCTATCAGGTCGATCCGGCGGTGCTCGCCGCGGCGGTCTTTCGCAACGGGCGACGTCATCTCCCCGCGCAGTCGGAGGTTCTGTATTATGAGGATGGACGCACCGCCACGGTTATCTTGACCGAGGATGCCGAGGATGGGCGCCGGCGCGTGGTCTATACGAACGGGAAGCCGGACGCCACCGTGGTGCTCGACCGCTTCCCAGAGGGCCGGCCGCCGACGCGGGGGCCCAAGATCGGGGGTGACGAGCCGAACCAGTTTCTTGTGGGGATTTTGCCCCTGTTGGCGCGACCGGAGGCCACGGACGTCGCGCTGATCGGCTTCGGCTCGGGGGTGACCGCGCATGTGCTTCTGGGCAGCCCGACCTTGGAGCGCCTCGACACCGTAGAGATCGAGGAGAAGATGGTGGAGGCGTCACGGCTGTTCCTCCCGGAGAACGCTCGGGCGCACGCCGACCCCCGGAGCAACGTGGTCTTTGATGACGCGAAAGCCTACTTCTCGGCGCGGCAGTCCCGGTACGACATCATCATCTCGGAGCCGACGAATCCGTGGGTGAGCGGCGTCTCGAGCTTGTTCACAGTGGACTTTTATCGGGAGGTAAAGCGCTACCTCGAAGACGACGGCATTTTGTGTCAGTGGATTCAAGGGTACGAGCTCGGAGACGAGCTCATGCTCTCGGTCCTCGCCGCCATTGATGACGAGTTCGATCAGTATCTGATCGTACAGGTCGGCGCGCTCGACTGGCTGATCATGGCCTCCCACGACGGGACGCCGCTCACCTTGCAGGAGGCGCCGTTGAAATGGGAGGGGCTTCAGTGGACGCTGGGCTTGATCGGGGTGCGTGGCATCGGTGACGTGGACGCGCTGATCACCGCCAATCGGGACATGCTGCACCCGCTGGTCAGCGACGTGACACCCAACACCGACGCGCGCCCCATTTTGGACACGGGGGCGGAGCGCGCTCGATTCATGAAGCTCTATGCGTCCTTCCTTGAGCAGTTGCGGGCGTCTCCTCTGGCGATGTATCGGTGGCTGGGAGGGGTCAACCGCGCGCCATATGCTTCGCGGGGCCCCAAAGACCTGCGGGACCCGACGGTGTTCTTGGCGCCAGAGCGCGCGGCGAGGCTCCTCGAGTACTTTGAGGACCCCACGTCGCCGATGCCTCCAGAGATCGACGTATCGCTCATGAAGGTGTGGCAGACCGCCGACGCCAACTTGGTCCGCGGGATCGCCTCATGGGGAGACTGGGTACGCGC
>CALKDV010000315.1 GCA_938084085.1 uncultured Nannocystaceae bacterium | reverse complement strand
CGCCAACGCGCGCGAATTCGTGCTTCTCGACCACCGGCCGGGCTCCATGTTCCGCTGGCTCCAGTCCATGCAGGATCGAGATCTCGCGTTCGTGGTCATCGACCCCTGCCGCGTCGATCCCGAATATCCCATCGACTTGGTGCGAAAGCACCTTGGATTCCTCGAGCTCGGCGAGGAAGAAGAAATCGTCGTGCTCGCGCTCTGCACGG
The DNA here is from genome assembly GCA_938084085.1 of uncultured Nannocystaceae bacterium. Taxonomy (GTDB): domain Bacteria; phylum Myxococcota_A; class Polyangia; order Nannocystales; family Nannocystaceae; genus JAAZXR01. The sequence continues at coordinate 2,987 of CALKDV010000315.1, read as the reverse complement.
TTCCCGCGCGCCCCGACAAGCCAACGGTCAATCTTCTAGCGCCCATCGGCGTAGGATTGGAATCAAAACGCGGCGCACAGGTGCTCTTGCACGAGACAAAATACGAAGCACGCACCGAATTCTTGCCGGCCCGCGCTGCCTAGGCGATCCTCTGGGGGTGAGACGCAGCCGGCTGGAACAGCGGCCGCGATACTCCCCCAGCGGACCATGACCACCCCCGTACCACCGATCCCCGACGAGGAACTCCTGCGGAGGGCCTTTCGGCTCGACAACGAGGGCTACCTCCGATTCCTCGAACTCGAATCTAGCGATCGGATCACCGAGTTCCCGACAGAGCGCGGACCCGTCGTCGTGGTGGATGGAAAAAAACTCCACTCCGGCCGGGATCCGGTCCGTGAGGCCATGCGCTTCGTACGTGGTCTCAACATCGCAGAGGCCACCCGCATCGTGCTCTATGGGTATGGGAGCGGCTACGTCGCTCGAGCGCTTCACAAAAAGACCGACGCCACGCTCTTCGTCTATGAGCCTTGCCTCGAGGCTCTTCACTGGGGAATTACCCACGGTGAGGTCCCCGACAACGTGGTGTTTTTGACCTCTCCCGTCGCCGTGAAGACCGTCTTGTACGCCCAACTCAGCTCGGGAGATCGCGGCCAGCTCGTCCCATGGCAGCCGAGTGTCCGCATCGACAATGTTCAGTTTCTGGAGGTCCGACAAGAGCTTGAGATGGCCGTGCACAGGGCGAAAATCCGGGCCCTGACCGCCGAGCTTCGAGGAGATGGCTGGCTCAACTTCTTCCTAGAGAACCTGCCCCGGGTTCTCGAGGGGCCGAGCCTTGGCGCGTTACAGGGCACGTTCCAGGGGGTCCCGGCGGTCATCTGCTCCGCAGGCCCGAGCCTCGCCAAGCAGCTTCCTCTCCTCAAAACCATCGCCGACGATGTCCTGATCTTGTGCGTGAACACGGCCATCGGCGCCCTCCACAAGGCTGGAATTGAGCCTAACGGCGTCGTCGCAGTGGAATCAGCCGACCTCTCGTCCATGTTCGAAGGCATCGATACGCTCAACAACATCAATGGGCTGATGGAGATCACGGGCAACCCAAATCAACTCGCTCAGCCGTTTCGGCGCCTGATCCCCATTTGCACCGAGAACACGACGTGCTCTCGGTTTTTGTACGCGCTCGACCCGAGAGCGCAGCTCTCCGGGGGCTTTTGCGTAGCGAACACCGCCTTCGCCGTCGCCCACAAGCTTGGCTGCGGACCCATCATCCTGATCGGCCAAGATCTCGCCTACGCAAACGGCCGCATGTACTCGGAAGGCACCATCTTTGAGGGTCTGCGCACCGAGGTCCAAGGTGACAAGGCCGTGGTCTTCGACGATGGCTCCAAACAACGAATCCTCGAGTCCTCGCAGGATGCCATCCGTGGGAAACCAGTCGGGCCCGCCAAAGCCGAGCGAGAAGTCGCCGTGGGCTGGGCCGGCGTTGGCGAGGTGGAGTCCACGGCAGACTTCCTCATGTTCCGAGACTGGTTTTCGAGGAGCGCGGTGCGTCTGCGAGGCCTGAATATCGAATGCGTGAATTGCACCGAGGGCGGCCTGACCATCCCAGAATGGGACGAAATTAGCTTCCAGGAAGCGATCGAACGATATGTGACACCCGTGGGCTCCAAAGAACCGACGATCCGTCAACGTTTCAACGATCTGGCGGACCAAGATGGGTTCAAATCAGGACAGCTTCTTGAGGCCCTCCGGACCGAGATTGCCGACGTGGCCCGAATACGCGCGATTAGCGCGAAGGCACAGGTCCTCGTTAACTTCGATCCAGAGGGTGATTTGAGGGCGCCGGAGCCGGTTCAACTCGAACTGGCCGCAATGCAAGAAGAGCTCGCGGAGATCCTCCAGCGAGCCAGCATCGCCGCAGATGCCCTCTCGAGGCCCCTAGAGAGCCTTCACATTCGCCGGGAGTTGAACCTGTTCGCCATTCATAAGGCCATTGAGGAGACGCTCGAGCCCCTGGCGAGCGATCTCGACAGACTTGAGCAGCGTCTTGCTGCGCTCGGCTAGCCCTCGGCTAGCACCCTGCTGCGTCCGGGAATGGGCCGAAATACCGCCGTTCAAGAGTTGGCCCGGTCTCTGCATTTAGGGAGAGCGAACCCGCTTCCAGAGCCGCCGACTGTTTTCACTGCACCGGCGGAGGCCCGGGCCACGCAAGGCCCACACCATAAAGCCAGGAATCGCGACGGGTATCCCCCATCAACGGCAAGCATCCGCCAAACCAAGCAGGAAAAAGAATCATGGGTATCTCTCTTCGAACAAACATCGCATCTATTCAAGCCAACAACTCTCTCAACAAGACCAATGACGCCCTCGCTCAGAACATGACGAAGCTCTCCTCCGGCATGCGCATCAACAGCGCAGGCGACGACGCCGCCGGCCTCGCCATCTCTGAGAAGTTCCGCGCCGATCTCCGCTCCTTAACCCAAGCGAAACGCAACGCGATGGATGGGATCTCCCTCATCCAGACCGCAGAGGGTGGAATGTCAGAGATCACGTCGATCCTCATGCGTATGCGTGAGCTCGCCATGCAAGGCGCAACTGATACTGTCTCCGAAGACCAAAAGCTCTTCCTTCAAGAGGAGTTCGACCAGCTTCGACTCGAGGTCACCCGGATCGGCGAAACCGCCGAGTACAACGGCCTTACGCTGCTCAGCGGGTCCTACAACTCGGCCAATCCCATTACCTTTCAGGTTGGTTTGACCGGAGACATCACCCAGCAGATCAACGTGGCCCTCGCGACGATCACTCCGTCGGCGATTGGCATCGAAGCGGTCTCCGTGTCGACCTCTTCCCTCGCTCGCGCAGGATTGAGCGTCATCGACGCCGCCATCCAGGACCTCTCGGCCCGACGCGCGACCCTCGGCGCGAAGCAAAACCGCCTGCAGGTGACGATTAACAACATCAACACCCAGCACGCCAACGTGAGCGCATCC
>CALKDV010000314.1 GCA_938084085.1 uncultured Nannocystaceae bacterium | reverse complement strand
GGGGCGCGACCGGGTTGCTCACCATCTAGCTCAAGCAACACCTTCGCGTTGCTGCCCGGAGGGAGAGACAACTCGATGCGCGATGCGTGGCCATGGCCAACGTTGCGGAGTCGAAGGTGTTTACCCTTGAAGCTCCGCGCCAAGGCATGGACGACGTGGGATTTCTTCATCCCCTCCATCAGCACGTAGGCGAGTTTGCCGTCGGTAATTGAGGCGTGGGGGCACGCGTGCATTCCCGCGCCGAAGTATTGGCCATTGCTCACCACCAGCAAGGTGAGGTCCACGCGTCGGGCCTCCTGCTCATCGAAGCGGACCATGACCGACTGATTCTTGTATCGGAAGATGCCCTTGAGCGAGGCGGCCACGTAGGCGGCGGTCGGGCCCAGTGAGCGATCTGCCTCGAGGACGAGATCGGAGACGAGGCCGCTGATTCCTGCGCTGGAGGTGTTCAAAAATGGGCGGGTCAGGGTGACGCCTCCGGGGGCGGCGAGGGTCGCGAGCCCGTAGTCCACCGCGCGAGGGGCCGCGCGACACATCCGCGCCACCTGTTTCTCCGGTCGCAGCACGCCGAACTGTCGTTGGAAGTCGCCGCCGGTGCCGGCAGCGACCAGCCCGAGCATACGGTCCGGGAAGCGGTTGTTCCCCTCCTCGTCGACAAAGCCGCTGAGGACCTCGTTGTTGGTCCCATCACCCCCGACGCTGACGATGATCTCCGCGCCGGACTCAAGGGCGGACTGGCACAAGGCGGTGGCGTGGCCCGGGGCGTTCGTCTTCACCACCGTCAGGTTTGAGAAGTCCCGATTCAGCGCCATCTCAATGGCCGGCCATCTGCGCGCAGCGCCTCCGCTCGACGCGGCGGGGTTCATCACCACCGTGACGGCGGCATCTTTATAGTCAGATTCGTTCACGAGGGGGGGCTCATCATCACAAGGCCGCGGTCGCGGAGGTCTTGAACAGTGTCGGCGAGAGTGACCATGGGGTCTCTCGCATGCCAGCCCAGCTCCCGCTCCGCGCGAGAGGCGTCGCAGTACCAAAAATGCTGGGCGATATCGACGCTGTGGGCGTCGGGGAGAGAGTCGTCGTCCCCCATGAAGTCGTTGGCTCGCTTGGTGAGCCAGACGTTTAATCGCGAGACGGCGCGAGACTTGGGCATGCGGAACACGGGCGCCGCCAGATCACTGACACGGGCGATGCGGCTCAAGAAGGTTCGCGTGCTGCAGTTGCACGCGTTGAGTAGGTAGCAGCGGCCTGAGACACCGCGTTGAAACGCGAGCACGAGCCCCCGGGCGGCGTCCCGCGCGTCGACAAATGCAACACCGCCGTGGGGCGCCACGGGGAGCGGCTGCTCAAGGAAGCGCCGCACGTCCACAGTCGATGAGCCGTTGAGGTCGCCAGGTCCGAGCAGCAGCGAAGGGTTGGCGACGACGACCTCAAAGTCTTCGGTGCATTGGTCCAGCGCCCACTGCTCCGCGTAGAGCTTGGAGCGATAATAGCTCCACCGGTTGATCAGCTCGAGGGGGCGCTCTAGCGTCTCATCGGCGACCTCGTCGTCGGTTTCACTAATCGCGATGGTGCCGCTTGTGCTCGCGAGGACGACCCGCTTCACGTTGGCGGTCTTCGCCGCACTCATCGCGACCTTCGTGCCCTCAAAGTTCACCCGCATCATGTCCAGGGCGTCCTCAGGGTCGCGAGAGACCTGGCCTGCGCAATGGAACATCCCCACGCAGCCAAGCGCGGCGCTCGCGACAGCGTCCACGTCGAGCACGTCGCCTTGCAGTCGCTGCACTTGTGGGGGCAGCAGGCGCGCGGCGCTGGATTCAGGGGTCCTGCACAACGCCACGACGTCGAATCCGGCGGCGACAAGCGCTGCGCACAGGTGCTGTCCTAAAAATCCCGTGGCGCCCGTGACGAGAACCCGTTGTCCAGCGGTGGCGACCGCGTTTTCCTTAGAATCACTCACAGCGCAAATGCCTTTTGAAAGAGTTGGAGGAGGGCGATGTCGTTGCTCTTGACCTTCCCGCTCATGAACTCCGCCACCGATGGTGTGTAGCTCTCCTTGACGATCTTGGTGAAGATCTCCTCGCTGGTCTTCAAGACGCAGTCGGCCTTACCGCCTTCGGGGCGACCCGGTCCGAGCGTGCAACTCTGCGTCTCCATCACCAGATTCCACTTGCTGTCTTTGGCGTCTGAGATGGAGAAGTAGAAGCTCACCGGCTTGTCCACGACGCCCGTGACATATTGGCCCTGGAGGTCGTCCATGAGGACCGCCAGGGTGGACTTGCCATTCGCCGTGCTGGGGAAGGTGGGCTCTGGCGCCTCAAGATCGAGGAGGTCCCCGTCTCGGAGCACCTCCACCGCTTGCTGGGTGAGCTTCGCGATGGTGCGGTAGGCGTCGGTGCGCTTCATGCCATCCACCCGCTCTTGAAGGCGCTTAAATTGGAGGGGCACGCCGATCCGCGCCTCCACCTTGCGGCCACGTGGGACGGCGGCGCCCTTGGGGAGCACCTTGTGCACGCCGCCGAGCCACATGGGCAGCACGTCGATTTGATGCGACATGACCAGGGTTCCGATGAGCGGCAAGAACTCCTTCATGATGCCGTCATCGCTGCGCGTGCCTTCGGGGAAGATGAGGACCGTTCGACCGCGCTCAAGCTGTTCGCCGGCCTGGCGAAGCGCCTTCCTGAGCCCGCTGCGGCGGTCGAGAGGCGCCATGTAGGTGAAATTCTCAAACCAGGCGCGCCGCCACTTGTCCTTGAAAAAGTAATCCTCCGCCGCCAGCGCGACCAACTCATCGCCATAGCTCCCGAGGGCGTACTTGACCAGGCCCATGTCGAGGTGACTCGAGTGATTGGCGACCACGATGGTCGGGCGGTTGTGTGGGATGTTGCCCTTGCCGCGAATCTTGACGTTGAGCGCCTTGCCGTAGAAGTTCCGCTGCGCCGCCGAGAGCACCGGGAGCGCGAGGTCTCGCATGGGCGCGGGGATGACGATGTCGGTGTCCTCGTCCTCGACGCGCGCCGTCTTTGAGACGTGTTTCGACGCGGCGCGCCCCACGAGCTGTTCAAGATCTGAGACGGTGGCGGCGTTGGAGATCTCCTCGGGAGAGGCGTTGGGGGCGTGGGCGTCGAGTGCGGCGGCGAGCTCGGTCAGCGTGAGGCTGTCGAGGCCGAGATCGTTCATGAGGTGGTGCTCCAGCTTGATCTCTGCCGCGGCGTGCTTGCTGACCGCGGCGATGGCGTTGCGCACCACCTCGGAGGCGCTGCCCTTCGACTTTCGAATCGCCTTCTCAGCCCGCTCGAGCCGCTCGATAAAGCGACGCACATCGTTGCGCTTTACCTTGCGGGTCGCGGTGCGCGGGAGCTTGACGTCCGAGACATGCACCAGGGTCGGCCGCATGTGGCGAGGGAGACGATTGATGGCCTCCAGCAGGTTGGCCCGGGCTGATTTCTTACGTTCGTCGCGGGACTTTGCTTCGGCGGGACCGCCGCTGTCGACCACTCCGAGGCACGCGACGTACTCGTTGCCTTGTCCATCCGGAACGCCCACCACCGACAACTCGTCGAGGTGGTCCACGGAGCCGAGCGCGTTCTCGACATCGTCAGGGTAGACGTTCTCTCCGGAGGTCGTGACCACGACATCTTTTTGGCGCCCCACGATTTGCAGGCGGCCCTTCTTGTCGAGTTTGCCAAGGTCACCGGTCTTGAGCCACCCGTCGTCCAACACCTCGGCGGTGGCGGCTTCGTTGTCTGCGTAGCCCAGCATCACGTTGGGTCCCTTGGCCCAGACCTCTCCGACGCCGTCGTTGTCTGGTTGTTCGATCTTCAATTCCACGCCAGGGATCGCCTTCCCGACCGACCCCGCGCGATTCTTTGGTCCTGCGCTAGCGACGGCGAGGACCGGCGCGGCTTCGGTGAGGCCGTAACCCTCTGCGATGTGAAGTCCCAACCCAGCGAAGGTCTTGTGCACGTCCTTGGGGAGCGCGGAGCCCCCAGAGATCAGCGTGCGGAGGTGGCCGCCGAGACCTCGGTGAACGGGCCCAAAGAGCAGCTTGCCGACATCGAGTCCGAGGGATCGGCTCGTCGCGGTGTTGACGTTCATCAGCCAGTTAAAGATGAGATCGACGGTGGTGCCTTTGTCCTTGATCTGGCCGAGGATGCGCCGCTCCAGAAGTTGCCACACGGCGGGTACGCCGACCATGGACGTGACCTTGCCGAGTTCAAGACCCTTGACGACGCGATCGCCCGCGACCTCGTCGAGATAGACGACGCGCGCGCCGCGGGAGTACGGGAGCAACATGCCGCACGTGAACTCGAAGGTGTGGTGCAGCGGGAGCACCGAGAGCAGGCGGTCCGATTGCTTGAGCGGGAAGACGGGCGCGAGGGCGGCGATGAGCGAGGTGAAGTTCTCGTGGGACAACATCACGCCCTTAGGGTCGCCGGTGGTGCCCGATGTGTAGATCAGGCTCGCGATCATGTTGTCGGTGATTTCGACCTCCGGAGCGGTGAGGTCGGGTTCATCCGCGGCGATCTCGTGCAGGTTCACGCGCGTGATCTTGGCGTCGGCGGGCATGTCGACAGCGCCGTCATCCAACATCACGTTGGCGCCTGAGGCCCGGATGATGTTGGCGAGGGCC
>CALKDV010000313.1 GCA_938084085.1 uncultured Nannocystaceae bacterium | reverse complement strand
CTGCTTGAACGCGGCGATGCGACGCTGGCCGATCTGTCCCCCGGTTGGGAGCGTCAGCTTGCTGATTTTTGTGCGTGTCGCCCGCTCGATGGCTTGCAACATCCGTTGTTCGCGTCGACCCGCGAAGAGGATCGCTTTACCGCCGCGTCCTGCCCGGCCGGTGCGCCCTACTCGATGCACGTAGGCCTCGGTGTCAGAAGGGATGTCGTAGTTGACGACATGACTGATTCGCGGCACGTCGAGGCCGCGCGCGGCGACATCGGTGCACACGAGGATGTCAAAGTCCCCCTCTTTAAAGCGGTCGACTGTGCGCTGTCGGAGCTGTTGGGTCATGTCACCGTTCAGCGGTAAGGCTCCGTGTCCACGGGCTTCAAGGCGCTCTGCGAGCGCGGTCGTCGTGACACGCGTTCGCACGAAGATGATCATGCCGTCGAAGTCTTCGACCTCGAGGATTCGGGTGAGGGCCTCAACTTTATTCCGCTCTCCGCTGACAAGGACCACCTGCTGGTCGATCGCCTCGACCGTGGCGGCCTTGCTCGCGATGCGAACCTCTTGGGGGTCGCGAAGGAACTTGCCAGCGATTCGAGCGATGGGACCCGGCATGGTCGCGGAGAACAGGGCCGTTTGCCGATTCTCTGGAGTGCGCTCAAGAATTTTCTCGACCTCTTCGATGAATCCCATCCGCAGCATCTCGTCTGCTTCGTCGAGGACGAGCATGCGAACTTCATCGAGGCGCAGCGTCCCCCGCTCAAGATGATCGAGGAGTCGACCAGGGGTTCCGACCACGACGTGGACGCCACGCCGCAGCGCTTTGAGTTGGGAACCCATCCCTTGGCCGCCGTACACCGGTAGGACTGCGAGCTTGTCGAGGTGTCGGCCGTATCGTTGGATGGCCTCGCAGACCTGAAGCGCGAGCTCGCGAGTGGGGGCGAGCACCAGCGCCTGCGGACGAAACGACTTGATGTCGATCTTGTCGAGGAGCGGGAGCGCAAACGCAGCGGTCTTGCCCGTGCCAGTTTGCGCCTGGCCCAGGAGGTCTTGTCCCTCCAACAGCACAGGAATCGAACGGGCTTGGATTTGCGTCGGCTGTTCATAGCCGAGGCTCTCAATCGCTCGAATGATCGGCGCGCGCAGCCCGAACTCGCTGAAGTTGTTGAAGACTTGGGCGTTGTCGGTGTCGCTCAACCTGCCCTCGATTCTTGCGCGAGGACCGTGTTGGAGGGGGCGAAGATCATAGGGCGGAGCCATACCACACTCTGCTGGAGCCCGCGAATCACCTCAGAGCGGTCTTCGGGGCTGTTTGGCGGCGTAGGGTGACATGCGAGGTGGTGGTCGCGTGTACAGTGTGCGGCCGGTGGCGGGGTCAATGCGCGAGGCTGTCGAGCGTATGTGAGATGGCGGCGAGGCCCTCTTCAAGTTCACCGGTGGGGCAACCAAATCCAAGGCGAACCGTGCCGGGGCATTCAAACAGGTCACCGGGGACGACGAGCGCTCCATGGTCGTGGAGCAGTCGATCTGCAAACTGCATCGAGTCCGAGCCCCGAGGAAGCCGAAGCACCCCGCACAGACCGTGGTCAGGTCGATTCCAGAGGACACGCCGTTCCTTCTCACTCCATGCCTCCACCGTCGTCAGCCCCGCCTCACTGTAGCCGCGGGCCCTCGCGGTGAGGGCGTCGGCGTGGGTGAGGACCCGACGCCCCATCAGAGAGGTCGCGACGGGCACCTCGACGTGGAGATAGCGGCTCGCGTCTTTGAGGGCGGCGAGGGCCGCCTCATGGCGCGTTACGATCCAGCCAGCGCGGGCCGCCGAGACACCGAAACACTTGGTGGTGCTCGACCAACTAATGCCCGTCTCCAACATGTTGGCAGCGGGCATGGCAAATGACTCCTCGCGGGTGTCGAACACAAAATCGAGATAGACCTCATCGACGAGCACGACGACGCCTCGCTGCGCGCAGCGCTCTCCGATGTCTTCGAGGAGGCTGCGTTCCAAGAGCATGCCAGATGGGTTGTGGAGGTTCGTCAGCAACACGCATTTCGTGTTGGGGGTCAGCAGGTCCTCAAGCTCGTCTGGATCGATCTGCCAGCGGTGGGTGGCTCTTCGAGGGAGCCGCACGATCTCGGCGCCGAGAACCGCAGGGGCGCGGTACAAGGCCTCGTAGGCTGGCTGCTCCACCAGAACCCGCTCGCCCGGGCGGACCAAGGCCATGAGCGTGTGCATGATCGAGAGACTGGCGCCGAGGCTCGGCACGATGTTGTTCGGCGTGACACCGTAGCGCTCAGCGACCGCAGCCAGAAACTCTGCGTGAATGGCCCGGCCGCTTGGGCCTCGTGAACACAGAGGCTCCGTGGGGAGCGTGTCGCGGAACTCAGGCCACGAGCTGTTATCCTCGTCGACCACATCTGAGACCCCGCTCTGCGCAAGATTCAAGCGCGCCGTTCCTGGAAGGGACTGCGCCCACGCCATATATCGAAACGGTGGGATGAGAGGGGTCAACGAAGGCTCAGATCACGACAGCCCTGCGATCATAGAGCGCTGTCCTCGAGGACTCAAGCGCAACATGAGCGGGCCTGACTTGGACAAGAGAAACGAGCTACCTCGAGTCGAGGTCAGGGAGGGGGCCGAGGTCAGGGAGATCCTCGAGTCGGGTCGACTGCGGAGCGTCATCGTCCAAGGACGGGAGGTCATCTGGCGTAAGGATCCGCGAAGGCGGCGCGGGAGGTCCCGGTCGTGTCGGGCGGCGAGCCCCGGTGAGCGTCCGGCGCGTGGACCTCGAGGTTGACGGAGAGGCTGGAGGGGCTGGCGGCCGAGTCTCTGGTTTTGTGGTGTCCACTCGAGACGGGAAGCTGGGTCCAGCCGGCGTCGATGGTTGTGAGTCGGCGGGAGTCAACGGTCGCGTCCACGCGGACGACGGTGGTTGTTGAGAAGGCTGGGTAGCTCCTCGGTCCGCGGGTACCCCGGCGCCATCGGGGACGTCTGCGGAGGCGTTGTCGCGGGAGTTGCTCATGATTTCTCCCTCGTCGGCGGCAGCGATGGCGTTCTCGGAGTGCTCAGGTTTGGGGGGGGATTTCGCCGCGGAGTCGGGTACGGGCTCTCCCTCAGGTGCGGGTTCGTCCTCGGGTACGGCGGGCTCAGGCTCGGGCTCGGGCTCAGCTTCGGTCTCAGCTTCGGGTGTAGCGTCGGGCTCCGCTTCGGGCTGGGGCTCCGGTTCGGGTTCAGCCTCGAACGTAGGCTCGGGGTCGGGTACG
>CALKDV010000312.1 GCA_938084085.1 uncultured Nannocystaceae bacterium | reverse complement strand
ATCTCCGCTTCTTCACGATCGCCACTCTCCGGCTCGAGTGAAAGGTATTTCCCCAGCAAGTCGACGGCGGTGCGGAGGTGACGCGAATCTTGGTCGATGGCGTAGGTTTTGGCGTGCGCGCGGGCGAGATTAAAGTGCAGGGCGTGAATCACCTTCACGCGCTGCTCGTCATCCGCGAGCTGCATCGAAAGCGCGAACGCTTCGCTGAACTTCGCGAGCGCGTCCTTGTAGTTCGACATTCCATAGGCCACCACCCCTTCTTGAAAGAGAATCTTGGCCTTCACCAGCGGTGAGGCCTCCGGCGCGCCGTCGCTCGCAGCAATTGCCACGGCTCGCGAGTGCCCATGGGTCTTCGCCAGTGCGGGCTCGACGACACCGACGATGCCGACGCCGACCGCGACCAAGAACAACGTGCGCGATGACGCGCACTCCAATCGTGGTAGGAAGCTCCGCGAACGAGAGAGCATGCTGTGCACGTCGTCAAAAGTAGCGAAAACCTAAGCGCTCACCAAAACTGAATCAACAATGACCCATCCCTTGCGCGCGTGTAGGGCGAGTTCGCCCGTGGCATGCGCGTAAAGTCTATTTTCAATGCCATTCCTTCACCGCCGCGAGTGCCGAGCGCTCGCAAGATCTTGAAGGCAATCTCCATGTAGAGATGAAACATCCCGGCACGCGGGCGCTCCCCAGTTCAAATGTCGGTGCGAGACCTCGGAGCACGTCTGCATTTGACAACGTCCCTTACCCACGGCTCGGTGCGCTGACGCGCGCGTCTTTGGACCCCCAGTGGCCGCTCTCACATCGAGGTTTTCGACCTTCTCTCTCGACGACGACCCATCCTGAGACGGTCGTGGCGGTCGCACTCGTCGCTCCGGTCGCACCCGCCGCTGTCGTCGTGATGCACCCGTGACGAAAGCGGCGTCTCCACCGCCATCACGAGGAGGTTTGCCGACGACAGACCGAACGTAGACCAGACCCTCCGGAGGATTCACAACACCGCCAACCGCATTGACAGATGTTTCAACGAGAGGGCCCAATTTGACCTAGGAGTGTCCATGAGCGAGGCAGGGCGACCCACGATCCTGCACGCCCGCCATGCGCCGTTCCCTCTGGCTTCGCACCCGCGAACCAGGGCCCCCCTAATTCCCACCTGCGCAGCCGTGCCAGCGAGGTATACTCCGTTCGTCCAGCGTGTGCGGTGGATGGGCCTATCTACCGCGCAACATTAAATTTTAGGGGCGTTAACATTATGACTATCTCGGATTTTAATCAGATGTACGTAGCTTCCGGTGCCTTAACCGTCCTGGCCCTTCTCGCCTCGGGGTGCGCTATCAAGAACCCTGACTTTGATGACCTCTCCGCAGGTGACGATGGCACCGAGGAGACTGGGTACGAAGACGCGAGTGACACGAGCCCGAGCGAGACGGGCGACGCCTCCGGCACCAACGGTGACGCGGACAGCGACAGCGATGGCGGCACCAACGGCGACGGTGACGGTGACGCGGACAGCGACAGTGATGGCGGCACCAACGGCGACGGCGACGGCGACGGCGACGGCGACGGTGACGGCGACGGCGACGGCGACGGCGATCTTTGCCCAGAGGCAGCCCGATGCCGGGCGATCCCCGAAGGTTGGAACGGCCCCATCGCTTACGCGGACGGGCCAAGTGACCTCGTCTCCGACTGCTCGCAAGCTCCCTATTACCCCTCCCCGTTAGAGACATTTATCGTCTCTCTCGCAGGGTGGGCCGATGGGTGTTCCCCCTGCGGCTGCGCGCCCGAGCTCGCAACAGACACCTGCGCCGGCCCGTTTAACTTCGAGGCCTATGGATCCGAGCAGGAGTGTCTCAACCCATCGAACGCGGAGCCGATCTTCTCGGGGCTGGTGTCCACCGCTTGCAACGGCCCGTTCCCGATCGACATCGGCGGTTCGCTGGTCACTGGCATCTACGGGGTTCTGCCTCCGGGAGAGGCGTTCTTTGACTGGAGTTGCAGCGCTACCCCGTTCGACGGCATCACCATCGGCGAGACGGGTCAAGCCTGCAGCATCGACTCCCAGAGCGGAATCGTGGGTGAGTGTGGCGACGACGCGGTCCCCGCGGACTGCATCCTGCCTCCGCCAGACCAATCAGAGGACGCCGGGTTTCACGGAGAGATCTGCATCTGGCGAGAAGGCGTCCACACCTGTGAGGGGGATTTCCCGTTCACGCGCTATCCCTACACGACGATCGTGGACAGCCGGGACTGCACTCCATGTGGCTGTACCAACGCCACGTCAGGGACCTGTGAGGTGGAAGTTGAGGTCTTCTCGGACGCCAACTGCGCCGAACCAATCGGCAATACAGATTCCAGCGCGTTGTTGTGCGAATCGCTCAACTACACCAACGGGGGTATCCCCGACGCGTTCAGCGGGTTCGCGCTACAAGCGACCGTGCTCGACATCGACCCGGCAGGCGCCGAGTGCACCGCGACGGCTGGTGGCGAGCCCACCCCCGACAGCGAGGTCTCGCTGACCAACAAGGTCACGGTGTGCTGCGACCAGGAGTGACCCGCACCCGACATGCGCGTGAGACTCACGTCCACAAAAAACGCCCTCACCGCGCAGGCGGGAGGGCGTTCGAATTGTCCACGGGTGGACCGGGACGGCTCGGTCTAGGCCTTCGCCTTGCGGTTGAGGCTCTTGTGCAGATCCGTCAGATGACCGTTCGAGTAGGTCTTGAGCTTGGTGATGAAATCCGAGTCTTTGGCTTGACCCTTGAGCTCAGAGATCTTCGCCACGATGGCGTCGCGTCCACCGAGCGTTTTCACCTCGTTGGCGACGCTCGCGAGATGCAAGAGCTTCGCGTTGGCCACGTGCTTGAGACGCTTGGCCAATTCTTCCTTGGTCTCGCCGTCTTCAAGTTGCAGCACACCGGTCAGTGACTCGATGAGCTTCTCCTTGGAGCCGAATTTCTCTTTTACAGTTTGAAGGGGGCTTTGTTTGTTGTTCATGTTGATTTTCTCCTCGTCGTTCACCACCAACAGCAGCTGGTAGGAGAATCAAGCGGCGACCGTGCGAATGACGGGCCGCCGCGCAACCTAACAGATCCCGAGGAAAGATCTACCCCGGCAAATTGCTAGTGATCTTCGATGCTTACTGAGTCATCCCCTTGACGGTTTCGCTGATCGCCTTCAGCTCTTCGACGGTCGCGGCAGCGCTCGCCTCGATCGTGCTCCCCACGGCTGCCACCTTCACGCTGTCTGCGACGGGCTTGGGAACCCCAACCATCGGCGCGAGCGGAAGAACCTGGGCGAGCTGGTCGTTTAATGTTTTGGCGAGCGCGGACGCATCCTCGGGCGTCGCGAGTCCTAGGCTGATGGCCACGGCCATCCCGTTGGTGAACTCCAACGACCCGGAGACCGAGGTGGCTTTCTCAAGAGGGCCGCCCTTGGTTTCTTCTGCGAGCGCGCCGGTCATCTGTGCGGAGACCCAAAGGGGCTTGGATTTATCGGCACTGGCCAACGGCGCCTTGAGCGAGCCCGCGACCGCCGGCTTCCCCTTGCCGTCGAGGATCGCGACGAC
>CALKDV010000311.1 GCA_938084085.1 uncultured Nannocystaceae bacterium | reverse complement strand
GCGGTGTTCATCGCGACCATGTACAACATCGACCTCTCCGTCGGACAGCAGCTGCAGATCGTCTTGGTCGCGGCGCTCGCCTCGATCGGGACGGCGGCGGTGCCAGGAGTTGGAATCGTGATGCTGACCATCGTCCTCACGCAGATCGGGGTCCCGCCGGAGGGCATTTTGCTGATCTTCGCGGTCGATCGCCCCCTCGATATGTGCCGGACCGTGCTGAACGTGACCGGCGACGCGACGGTGTGCACAGTGGTGGCCGCGAGCGAAGGGCTCATGGGTGGTGAGGCGGCGACGAGCGACGACGCGTCGGGCGCCTCGGCGTAGGAACTCCGCGGAATCCGTCGCAGGGCGGCGGGGCGGCGGTCCCCCCGTTCACTGCTCCCATCGAGCTTCCAGGGCCTGCTCGATCACCAGCTCGCCCGTCATCTGCTCCACGGTGGCCTCAGGGTCAGCGGGAGAGGCCAGCTCGTCTCGAAGGAGCCAGAGTTTGGGGCGCAGGCCAGCGCCTTGTGGGATCGGCATCACCGCGCGCCATCGAGACCACTCTCCATCCACGCGAAATCCGAGCAGGGAGCCATCAAAAATGGGTCGACCGTTGAGGGTCCACGTTGAGCCTGAGCAGATGACACTTCGCAACATCAACCACAGCTTCGGAGATCGCAGGTGCGTGGGGCAAGTCCCTCACGTCACCGGGAACGCGTGGGCCAGATCGGAAAACAAGATCGGGGACAGGTTCGAAATAGTCCCGCGGGACGCGCCGCAGAGCGTGCGCGATCCAGACCTGAAAACGCCGCCGATTCGGGCGCGCCGGGGCTGGGTCTCGGCGTGGCGAGTGACGTCGTTGAGATTGCGACGACGGGAGCATTCGCGGTTCCATCGCTTTTTTTTTGGAGTTCGTGCGGTGGCGCGCGGGTGAGCGCCATGTCCGCGGAGCACCCCAGCGTTTTGACCGGGTCGAGTCGGCGCGCGCCAACCACTTGGGTTAGCCTCCCTGCGATGCGCAGTTTTTTCGTGATCGTGGTGATGCTCGGGCTGCTGATTCCAACGACCGCCCGGGCTTGGGGAGGGGTGGGTCATCGAACCATCGCTGCGATCGCATGGGATCGGCTGTCTCCGGCGGCCCGTGCAGATCTGCGGGCGCTCGGGCTCCGGAGGCGTGGAGCGTTCAGCGCGGAGGCGCTGTGGGCGGATCAAGTGCGCTCGCAGGAGGCCTACGCCTGGAGCGGTCCGCTGCACTACCTCAACGTGGAGCGAGGGGCGCAGGAGGTCGGGCGACCTGAGGCGTGCGACGACGACGACCGCGGGTGCGTCTTGGGAGCCATCGAGCGTTTCGAGGAGGTGCTGCAAGATCCGGGGGCGTCGGCGTCGGCGCGTCGCGAGGCCGTCGCGTTCTTGGTCCACTTCGTGGGGGACATTCATCAACCCTTGCATTGTGGGTACGGAGACGATCGAGGGGGCAACGACCTGCATCTCAATTTTCGTGGGAGCCCGACCAATTTGCATCGGCTCTGGGACGAACAGCTCATCGACGTCGGGGGATCGACATGGCGCGCCATGGCCCGTCGACTCCGCAGGGGGCTCGATCCCGAAGCCGCGGAGCGCTGGGCCGCCTCGGCCGAGCCTGCGGCGTGGGCTCAAGAGTCGCTCGAACTGATCCTCGGGGGCTTGTACCCCGACAGCCAAGACATCTCCGAAGCCTATGTTGATCGCTACTATCCCGAGGTTGAGTTGCGGCTCTCCATGGCGGGGGTTCGACTCGCTGCGCTGCTGGAGCGGGGGCTCGCGACGGCACGACGTGGACGCTCCGCCGGGACGTCCACGCTCTAAAGCGCGTCTGGACTCAGCGCGGCGAAGCTCGACTCGGCGTCCTCGCAGTTCCTAAGCCACCCGTCCGCCCGGACAAGCTCTTCACGAAACCAGTAGTCACAGGCCGCAACTTTTCCGCGCGTGAAGTCAGAGGGATCGCGTTGGGCCGCCGCCGTCGCCATCTTGAGCCACATCCACGCCACCAGGATCACGCTCGCGCTGCGCAGATAGTTGTCGCTGTGATTCAGCATCCCGGCGACGTCCCCGCCAGCGCCTCGACTCGCCAGCTTACCGGTGGTCACCACGAGCCGCTGACACGCTCGGGCCAACGAGGTCGCGTGCGCGCTCAGGTGCGCGTGAGGGGTCGCGCGTTCGACATCTTGATGGAGGTCCTCGAGCAGGGCGCGCAGGGCCTCGCCTTGTCGCGCAACGACCTTGCGACCGAGCAGGTCGAGCCCTTGGATGCCGGTGGTGCCTTCGTGGATGCTGTTGAGCCGCTGGTCCCGCAACCAAGCCTCCGGCATATACTCGGTGGTGTACCCGTAGCCCCCGAAGACCTGGAGCGCGAGGGAGTTGGATTCGAAACCCCACTCCGCCGGGAAACTTTTTGCGACGGGCGTGAGGATGTCCAAAACCCCCGCAGCGCGCGGTCGCTGCTGCGTGGGGCCAGCCGCGGCGTGATCCGCATAAAGACCGGTTTGCACGAGCAGCGCGGCGCCTCCCTCCACGATGGCTTTTTGGCGGAGCAGCATCCGTCGAACGTCGGGATGGTCAATGATAGGGGCAGACGATGTCGCGCTTGGGTTGGAGATGGAGCGACCTTGACGGCGAGTTGTGGCGTATTCCAGGGCCGCGAAGTAGGCCACGCTCGCGGTGGCGACGCCGTTGGCACCGACCATGAGGCGGGCCTCGTTCATCATCTGAAACATATACTTGAGTCCCGCGCCCGGTTCACCAATGAGCCACCCGATGCAGTCGTCATCCTCTCCATAGTTGAGGGCGACGCTCGGGAGCGCCTTCCATCCGATTTTGTGGATGAGCTGTGTCGTGTGCACATCGTTGGGCACGAGGTCGTCTCCCTCGGGCCGCAGCTTTGGAATCGCAAACAAGGAGACTCCCTTGATTCCAGAGGGGGCGCCTTCAATTCGAGCCAGGGTCATGTGAACGATGTTGGGGCGGATGTCGTGGTCGCCGCCAGAGATGAAGATCTTGCTACCCCGGACGTGGTAGCGGCCGTCGGGGCGGGGTGTGGCGCGCGTGGTGATCTCCGCGAGGCTGCTCCCCGCGTGCGGTTCGGTGAGCGCCATCGTCCCGGTCCATTCCCCGTCGTACATTCGGCGCATGAAGAGCGCGCGGGTCTCGTCGTTCCCGAAGGCCTCCACGAGATGCGCAGCCCCTGCCGTCAAGAGGGGGAACCCCGCGGCCCCGGCGTTGGCGGCCATCAAGTACAGGTTGGCGATGGTGACGATGGTCTGGGGTAGCGCCGCGCCGCCGACCTCCTCAGGTCTCGACGCGACGATCACGCCGAGCTCGGCCAGCTGGTCGTAGCAGGTCACCATGTGAGGGTGGGTGGCCACGTGCGCTCCGTCGAAGGTGGGTGGGGCCTGGTCCATCTCGCGGTAGAGTGGATAGAGGCGCTCGCGGGCGAGCGTCCGCGTGGCCGAGATATAGAGTTCAAAGGTGTCGAGATCGAGATGAGAGAAAGGCTCGAGCGCGCACAGCCGCTCGACCTCGAAGACCTCTCGCAGCAAGAACTGTAGATCCGACTCTCGCACCAGTGGATTTCGATCCATACCCCACACCTTCGCGAAGCAGGTCGGGAGATGCAAGCGGCGAT
The DNA here is from genome assembly GCA_938084085.1 of uncultured Nannocystaceae bacterium. Classification (GTDB taxonomy): domain Bacteria; phylum Myxococcota_A; class Polyangia; order Nannocystales; family Nannocystaceae; genus JAAZXR01. The sequence goes on along the minus strand of CALKDV010000311.1, from coordinate 8,850 downwards.
TTACGGGGCGTCCGCGGCGACGGTGCGTGGGCGGGCCCAGGCCCGGAGTTTCTCGATGGGCTCTCGCATGGTGACCGACAGCGGTCGCGTTTTCTCCAGCTCGCTCATGAGATGAGCGTCGGTAAGATCATCGGAGGTCGCGAAGGCGGCGTACAGGGCGCCGACCACGGCTTGCTCAAGCTCGGCGCCGGAGAACCCCTCCGCCTTCTTCGCGAGCGCGCCCAGATCAAAGTCCAGTGGATTTCTGTCTCGCTTGCGCAGATGGACCGCCAAGATCTCCGCGCGAATGTCCTCGCGCGGTAGGTCCACAAAGAAGATCTCGTCGAATCGTCCCTTGCGGATCAGCTCGGGTGGCAGCCGGCTAATGTCGTTGGAGGTGGCCATCACAAAGACCGAAGATTTTTTCTCCTGCAGCCAGGTGAGCAGGGTTCCAAAGATCCGCTGAGACGCGCCCCCATCTTGATCATTCGCAGGCCCGAAGGATTTCTCAATTTCGTCGATCCAGAGCACGATCGGGGCCAGCGCCTCACATTGCCTGAGGGCGTTGTGCAGGTTTTTCTCACTCTCGCCCATGTACTTGTCGTAGAGCCTGCCAGGATCGAGACGCACGAGCGGGAGCGACCAGCTCTTGGCGATCGCCTTCGCGGCGAGGCTTTTTCCGCACCCTTGGACGCCCAGCAACAACACGCCGCGGGCTGGATCGAGCCCGAATTCCCGCGCGCGCTGCGGTTCAAAGAACGCGCGCCCGCGCAGGGTGAGCCATCGCTTGAGCTCCTCGAGCCCGGCGATGTCCTCAAGGTTGGTGTCCACTGGATAGTATTCGAGGATGCCGCCCTGGGCGATGACCTCTTTTTTTGCGGCGAGAATCTTCTCGAGGTCGTCGGGCGACAATACGCCGTCGAGCACCATCGCCTCGGTGAGGACACGGCGCGCGAGGCTGAAGCTCATGCCCTGCAACAACGCGAGCATTCGACCGACATCTTCGGAGGTCATCTGCATCTCGATCCGCATGCGTGTGCGAAGCTCCTGCAGCAAGCTGCGAACGAATTCAAAGTACTCGTCACGGGTAGGGCTCGACAGGCTGATCATGGGGATGATCGACCTCCAGTTGTCGGGGAGGTTCGCGGCTGTGCCCGAGAACACCACGACCCCGCGGTGTGAGCGATGGGTCTTCGCGATCTTGTGAACGAGGTGCGTGAGGGTTGGATGCGTGAGCGCTTCGTCGGCTTCGACCAGTTGATAAATCACGGGGTGATCGGCCGCGATGATGTGGGAGAGGCAGCCGCTGAGCTTCGTCGTATTTGCGATGGGATGGGGGCTGTCATGCCGTCCGAGTCCGCGCCCTGGCGCCCACTTGATGAGGGGCAGGCCGGAGGTTCGGGAGAGCTCGTCAAGCAGCACCTCGACGCGCTCCGGATCTTCGTCCACCAGGTAGACCGCGGGGTGGTGGGCTGCCATCAATTTCTGAAGCTCCGCGAGGTCTCGGAGTGGGAGAGGGGGTCGGGGCATGCCTGCGCATATCGTACACAAGGAGCGCGGTCGTCGTGGGTGACGAAGCCGAGCGCGTTCGAGCGTGATGAAGACTTCACTTGCGGGTCTGGGGCGACCGGTGATTCATCGGGCGGCGCCCGGGGCGGTGGGCCGAGCGGTCGCTTGGTGCGGGGGATGGGAGGCAAAGGTGTGGAAAGGATGGAGAGACGCGGATGCAGCCTCGAACATGTTGTGGTCGGTTTGTGGCGGCATTGGCTACAGATTTGGCCCGAGAATGAGGGCCACTCTGCATGGCTGGCTAGTGAGAAAGCGCACACATATATCAATCCGTCGAAGTCACCGTGGAGAGTTGGTCCACCCTCGTCGATCGTGTTTTCTAAGAGCCAGCCGTTCATGGGACGACACGAGAACCCATCTCCTGCGGGCCCGAGGTGTCGGCAAGTGCCACCTGGACACCAAAACAGAGGGCTCGGCGCGCGCACGCCATGGAGGGACAACCCCCACGCGCGGACCGCAGTGCGTGGGCCAATTTCCTCGAAATCGTGGTTCCACGGCGTCGCACGCGGCCGTAGAGAAGGGGAGCTAGATGATCTATCGTCGAAGCGATGCTACGCCCCTCGATGACGGCTCCCGCCTTTTTGACTGTTTCGCGCGTGCTCGTCGCATTGTCTCTATTGGTCGAGACCGGTTGTGCCGTCGAGACGGAGGAGACGGGGGATACGACGGGACTTGAGGGCGACTCCACCGGCATGACAGACAACGGAGACGGAGACGGAGACGGAGACGGAGACGGAGACGGAGACGGAGACGGCGACGGCGACGGCGATCCAATTTGTGGTGATGGCATGGTGGGAGGGGACGAGGAGTGCGATGAGGGGGCGGAAAATGCGAACGAGGGCACATGCACAGAGGCGTGCTTGCTCCCGACCTGTGGCGATGGATACGTACAGCCCTCCAACGACGAAGGGTGCGACGAAGGGACTCAAAACGATGATTTGGGCACGTGTACTAGCGCCTGCGCGCTCCCGGCCTGCGGGGACGGGTACGTGCAACCCTCCAACAATGAGGGGTGCGATGACGGCGAAGACAATGGAACTGGCGTCTCCGATTGCACCGGCGAGTGCGCGGTCACGGAGTGCGGGGATGGCTTCAACGGCGCCTCCGAGATCTGTGACGACGGCGAGGACAATGGCACGGGCAATACGGACTGCCGCGAGGACTGCACCACTACGATTTGTGGAGACGGTTTTGTCGGGTCGTCCGAGGCCTGTGACGACGGCAACAACGTGGAGGGGGACGGATGCTCCAATATTTGTACCCTCGACGGATGCGCGGTCATTCCGCCCGAGACGCTGTTCCCCATCGCTCCCGCGACCCTGTCAGAGACCGAGCTGTACGCCGATATCGTCACCAAAGAGCTCTCGGCGGATGTGCGGGTGTTTGCACCCAAATACACGTTGTGGACAGATGGAGCCGTGAAGACGCGCTGGATTTCGTTTCCGGAGTGCGAAGACGTCGATCCCGCGGTCATCGACTCGAGCGACATGGATGGCTGGCAGATGCCCATCGGGACCAAGCTGTGGAAGGAGTTTGCGGTGGACGGGAAGCGGATCGAGACCCGTCTTGAACATCGTTTTGGACCCAACCCCTCCGACTTCTTGTTCGTGTCCTATCTTTGGAACGACGACGAAACCGAGGCCAGCCTCGCCGCCGCGGGTGGCGTTGACAACGCCAAAGGCACTACCCACGACATCCCCTCACAAAGCGAGTGTCTTCAGTGTCATGGCACCGGTGGCGCGGGCGCGGGTGGATTTCCGGGGCGTTGGAACGGGTTCTCTGCCATCCAGCTCAGCCACGTCGACGCGGGCGTCAGCCTCGAGGATCTCATCAATGAGGGTCTCTTGAGTGATCTTCCCCCAATGATGTTGACCTCTTACGACCTGCCGGGAACGGTTGCAGACACCGAGGCGCTCGGCTATCTCCACGCCAACTGCGGACACTGTCACAATGACTCGGCCACCGGGCTTGGCTTTCCGAGTATGGCGCTTTGGTCGGTGACGTCTGCGGATCAGGTGATGGACACCCCCGTGTTTTTGACCGCGGTGGGGGTCTCGCTTCAAGGTTTCGGCTGGACGGGTGGCAACGCGCGCATCGAGCCGGGAGATCACGCGGCAAGCGCGGTCTGGTATCGGATGTCGCAACGGAGCAACAACGAACAGATGCCCCCCATCGGCACGGAGGTCGTGGACCAGGCAGGGCTCGACATGATCGCCATGTGGATCGATAGTCTGTAGCGGCAGCGAAGGCTCGTGGGTCCGTCCCAACTTTTGAAGACGTAGAGAAATCATGACGCGACATCTTTTGAATCGAAGGCTCGGGCCACAACTTCGCACGACACGATCACCGGCTGCCGCGGCGCTCGCGGTCATGCTCGCGTCGCACCTCACCGGTTGCGGAGACGATCCCGTGACCACCGCCGGCGGGAACGAAGACACGGGCACCGACGGCTCGGGCGACGATATGCCGCCGGAGATGACCGAGCTACCGACGCTTGAACCGCTGTCGGAGACGGAGATTCGACTGACCTGGGCGGCGGGCAGCGACGACGTCACCGCCGAGTCGGCGCTGGGATACAACGTGTATCGCTCGCTGACCTTGGACGGGTTTGATTTCGCGGCCGCGCCCGCGGCCGCCCTCACCGGCGGCGTGACGACGGTCGACATCGCGGGGGTGTCACCGGCGCAGGTCAATTACTTTGTGGTGAGGGCCGTGGATGAGCTCGGCCAAGAATCGGACAACACGGAGGCTGTGAGCGGCGAGACCGCCGACGTGACCGCGCCCGAGTTTATGGGGCTCGACCTCCTCGAGGCGAACGACCAAGGGGGCTTGACGGCGACCTGGACCCCGGCGACGGACAACGTCTCTGCGGCGGGAGAGATCGTCTACGACGTCTACTTTTCGACGGATTCCCAGCCACAAAACGACCAGGCGAATTTGCTCGTGACCACCGCGGCAGGCCAGACCAGCGTGGAGGTGCTCGACGAGGTCGACGAGGTTGTTGAATACTGGATGGTGGTTCGCGCGCGAGATGTCGCAGGGAACACCGAGGGCAACGTCGTGGCACGCAAGGCGACCACGCTCGATGTGACCGCGCCGATCTTCGGTGGGGTCGAGACGGCGCAGGTCCTCGGAGGCAACGTGGTGCTTGGATGGACCGCCGCGACTGACACCTACAACGCTCCAGAGGAGCTAGCGTACGCGATCTATGTCCAGGAGGGGACGGAGGTCACGGACTTCACCTCGCCGCAGCTCACCGTTCCGGGCGCCGAGAGCTACACCTTTGAGTCAGGCATGACCGACACCGCCTACGCCTTTGTCGTTCGGGCGAGGGATGAGGCCGGCAATGAGTCGGAGAATGTGGAGCTCGCCCAAGCGACGACAGCGTCGAACTTGGATGGGACGCCTCCAGAGATGAGTCCCGTCCTGATCGTGGAGGCGGTCTCGGCCACCACGCTCTCGCTGTCGTGGGATCCGGGCACTGACAACGAGACGATCCCAGAAGACCTCCGCTACGGGGCGTGGGTAGCGACGACGCCTGCGGGTCACGACTTCGGCGCGGCGCCGGTCGAATTGACCCCGCCCGGTGTCCAAGAGCTCAGCCTCACAGGGCTGAGTCCACAGACTGCATATTACGTGGTGGTTCGGGCCCTCGACCTCGCGAATAACTGGAGTGAGAACGTGGCCCCGCAGTCGGACATCACCTTCGCCGACACGACCCCGCCGGTCTGTACCGGAATCGGGCTGACGGCGACAGGCGCTTCGTCCACGACGGTCCTCCTTGAGTGGTCTGGAGAGAACGTCTTCGATGACGTGACCGATTCAACGGATCTCACCTATCGCATCTACCAGAGCGAGTCTGCAGCGACCGTCTATGACGGACCGCCCATCGTCAGCCTTCCCTCCACATCCATTCCGTTGCAGTCGTACACGGTCGCGGGACTGAGCCCGGACCAGCTGGTGTACTTTGGTGTGCGCGCGGTCGATGGCTACAACCTCGCCTGCGACAACCTCGAGGCGGCCTCGGTGACCGTCCCTCCCGATACGACTCCACCCTCGTTTGGTGGCATCACGGCTGCCACCGCCCAAGATGAGACGAGCGTCGCCTTGACGTGGTCGGAGATTACGGATGACGACGTCCATGCGCACGCAGAGGTGGTCTACGTCGCCTACTGGGGTGCTTCCGGAAGTCTCTTCACGACGCCGGTAGGGACTCTGAACGCAGGTGCTGGCTCGACGGGGGCCACGGTCACGGGGCTCCCCCCGAACCAGCAGTATGCGTTTGGCGTGCGCGCTCAAGACCCAGCGCCCTACAGTAATGAAGACGCGAACACCGTAGAGATCAGCGCCACCACCTTCGCCGATGTTGATGCCCCGAGCGTGCCGGGAGCGATCCTCACAACCACGGCGACGTCGGGTACCTTGGACTGGAGCACGAACCTCTCCAGCGATCCCAACGACGTCACGGCCCAAGGTGATCTGGTCTACGAGGTCTGCGGTGGCACCTGCCTCCTCGCCTCGCCCCAGCAGTGCACCTCAGACATCTCCACCTTTACCCAAAACTGCGAGTGGTACGTCAACAACCCGGTCAGTGGAGTGTTCGAGCCGGCAGCCCCGGCGTCGACTGCGGCGGGGGCGACGGGCTACGACATCGCAAGCCTCGAGCCAGGCGTCCAAATTTACTACCAAGTTCGCGCCTGCGATCAGTCTTCCAACTGCAGCGCGTGGGGAGATTGGCTCTATGGTGTGACGCAGGTAGATGGGGTTCCACCCGCCGAGGGCGTGATTCAAAGCGCCGTACCGACGAGTCCCTCGACCATCGACCTCACGTGGACAGCAGGCAGTGATGACGTCACCGTGCCGAGCAATCTTGTCTATCGCATCTTTGCGGCGGAGACGGGTCAGGCGTTTGACTTTGGGAGCGCGCCTGCGGCCGGCCCCACCTCAGCCGGGGTACTGACAGCTACCGTGTCGGGTCTCGTGCGCGACACAGCCTACGATTTCGTGGTGCAGTCGCGCGACACCGCTGGCAACTGGAGCGTCAACACGGCAGTCCAGGCATCGGGGACGACGCTCGCCGATACGACGCCGCCGGGTGCGAGCCCGGTGACCGCCGTGGTCGCGGCGTCTTGCTTGACCATGGATGTCACGTTTGACACCACCACCGACGATGGCATTCCACCGGAGTTGATCGAGTACCAAATCTGCGCGTCGCTCGCCCCGGACGGCTGCGACGATGCCAACTTCGCCACGAATCTCGTGGGTACGGTGACCGGGCTCGATGGCTCCGTTACCTCCCACACGGAGATGGTCACGGTCGCAGAACCTGGGGACTGGAACGTTCGCGTCCGCGCGCAAGACGACGTTCCGAACCTCAACGTGGAGGCCGCCTCCCTCGCGGTCGGCTTGGTAGACACGGGGTCGCCGGTCTTTAGCGGACCGATCACCGTGACTGCCAACTATGGTCCAACGTGGCAGACGTCATTGACCGCGGACTGGTCAGCCGACGCCGCGACCGATGCGTGCTCCGATGACGCCTCCATCACGTATGAGGTCTGCGTGCGCAATCTCCCCACCGTGGGCTGCGCTCTTAACAGCGACTTTGTCGCGGCCGAGCCCGCGAGCACCGCGACGTCGACGACGCTCGTCGATCATCCAGATATCCCGTCCAACTCGCAGGTGAATCTGTTCGTGCGGGCGATTGACGAGGCGGGAAATATTAGCGCCCCAGTCGCAGCTTTCTCGGCGAAATCAGGCGTCTCGTTTGCGACAGATGTGGACCCCATTTTCTCGGCGCTCGACAACACGCAGGGGGGCTGCAACAACTCGTGTCATGGCGGCGTGAACGCCGAATTGGCGAGCGCAAGCGGCAATTGGACCTATGCGAATACCGTGACGACGGCGCTTCTCGCGAAATGCCCGACCACTTCGACCTGGGAGTACGTCGTGGCGGGGGATCCGGAAAACAGTCTTCTGTGGGTACACACGCAAAGCCCAAGCTATCCCCACCCCGACGGCTGCGTCGCGGGACAGATGCCGTCGGCGGGAACGTTTGACCCCGCCATTCAAAACACTTTATATGACTGGATCCTCCAGGGAGCCTTCAACAACTGATATCGTCCTCTGTGGGCGCCTTTCTCGTTCTCTTCGAACCCCATCTGGTAACACCATGAACACACGTAATATCTCAAATCGTCTCCTGCTCGCCGGAGTTGGCGGCGTAATGGTTTCGTCTCTCCTCCAAGGGTGCTTCTCGGAGCCCGAGGGCTTTGGAGACCTCGCGCCACCGATTGCCGACGCGACGGACAACTCAGGAGACGGAGACGGAGACGGAGACGGAGACGGCGATGGAGACGGAGACGGAGACGGAGACGGAGACGGAGACGGCGACGAGATCGAGTGCATGGCGGAGGCCGAGGGCGGCGTGAGCGCAGACTGCACCGATCCCGACGCACCATTTTGTGTCGCGGGAAGCTGCGTCACCTGCCGCGAATTCGCGGACGGTGGCGACGCCGCGTGCGGAGAGAACTTTCCAGACACTCCACTGTGTGAGTTCACCGCCAACGGCAACCTAGGCGCCTGCGTTCAATGTACGAACACCAACGCCTCCGAGTGCGGATTTAGTAATCCGGCGTGCGTCGATAATTTGTGCGTCCCGTGTACGCAGAACGATCAGTGCGGGAGTGGCAAGTGCATTGGGCCCGCGTGCCTGGTGGAGGAGACGCTCCTCACCGGGATCGTGTTTGACTACGAAGAGTCGCCGCGGCACCTCATCGACGAGAGCTGCGTCACGATGCCGAAGGCAGGCGTTGATGTGGAGGCCCGAAGCTACCCCGCCCCTTACCCAAGCTCGACGACAGGGAGTGACGGGAGCTTTTCGGTCTCTGGCCTGACTCCCTTGACCTCGACGGGGATCGCGGTGACCGGAAACCATGAAACGCCGCTCACGATTCCCGCGAGTTTCGAGACTCTCGACTCGGTCTCCCTAGATAACGCCGTCAACAACGTGAAGGATTTTCCCTTTGTCGAGTACGAGTGGCTCGCGAAGACCGCGTTTGAATGCGGCTTGTACGACACTCTTGCTGAAGCTCGGCTCAACGCGACCCAGAGCGGCCCTAACCCTGACCTGCTGTTTAGTGACGTGATCTTGGGTCGACTCGTGGAAGAAGCTGGAGACGGAGACGGAGACGGAGACGGAGACGGAGACGGAGACGGCGACGGCGACGGCGACGCTACTTGCGACGCGGTCACGCTCCCGACGGTGGACGGCTTGACGGGCGTCGCGGGAGTCACCAAGTACCA
>CALKDV010000310.1 GCA_938084085.1 uncultured Nannocystaceae bacterium | reverse complement strand
AAGAGCCTTGTCGCCGGGTCCGAGACCCTCGCTAGCGCGGGTCTCCATCGCGGCTGGTCGTTGACGGCGTATCCTCTTGAGGATCGACCGGCGCCTCATCCTCCACCGCGGGGGTCGGTGGGAGCGCCGCACCGACGCGTTCCTCTCGAAAGTCCGCGTAGGCCGCGAGCAGCGCCTTGGTGAACAATTCCCCGAGGACCTGGTGTCCGTGGTGGGTCAGGTGCGCCAAGTCTCCACTCCCGAGGCGCGGAGAGGAACGGTTCCAGCGTCCCATGGAGCCCTCGCCACCCATGGCCTCATAGGCGTTGAAGTAGCCGCAGCCGGCCTTGAGCGCCGCTCGCCGCTGCAGCGCCACCATCGACGCGACCTGCGGGCGGCTGACGATCCTCGCCCCCTTGCGCTCTCCGTGATCGACGATGGAGATCACGAGGCACGCGGTCGTGGGATCCGCGCTGCGCACCATCCCCAGCATGGACCCCATGGTCGCCTCGTAGCGCTCCGCGCTGAAACCGTTGAGGTCGTTACCGCCGAACATCAGCACGGCGAGCTCGGTACCCCGGCTGCGGAACTGGCTGTGAAAGTGCTCCGCGTCGAAGTACTTCGGAGAAAAACGGCTGGTGAACGCACCGATCAGCGCGATCCCGTCCCAGACGATCCCCGCCCGCTCGTGTTCGAGCACGACTCCAAAGGCCCGCGCCACCCCGCCCCCGATGGCCCTCACTCCATACTCGTGGCGACCGGCGGGGACTGTGAACACGGCCTTCGCTTCCCCAGGCTGCGGGGCGCGTGTCGAGATCACTCCGAGCTCTTCGCGATCCATCTTCACCCGGAGATCCCCACCCTTGGGACCGGTGGCGTACCACACCTCAAACCGATCCTCGCCCGTACGAGCGCTGTCCGTCTGGTCCACCTCTTCCACGCCGAAACGAAATCTCGTCTCGCCCCCACCCGCAGACCACACGGTCAGCCCACCAAAGCCATACCGCTGGTCCGCCTTGCATTTGTTGATGACGTAGCACGAGCGCCACGGGCTCTTGTACGTGACCGCGACGCCCCTGTGACGGTAGCTCGGGTTGTTTTGGGCGAGGAGATGGAATCCGTGTCCGGCGTCGCCAAAGCGCGCCTGCAGGCGATCGCGGATGGCGCTCGTGATCCCGTCATTTCCGAGCACCGAATCGCCCCAATGACTCACGCGCAGAGGCGTCGAGCGTCGGCCGAGATCAAGCAACGTGAGCTGTTCGAAGAATGGCTCGAGCGCCGCGGCCCCTTCGAGCCCGACCGTCGGCGGCGCTTGGACCCCGTCGGTCTTCGCGAGCGCTGGGTACCGATTCTGCGCGCGATCCGGCGTCTCTGCGGGTGCCGCGTCCAGCCGCGGCGTCGGTGCAGGGGGCTCCACTACCGCGCCGCGCGCGAGCGCCTCGAGCTCTCGCTGCGCCTCCTCTTGCTCTTGCGCCCGCGCCCCGTGATCCATCAACTCGCGTCCCACCAAATTCCAGAAGGGCACGTAGTCCTCCCCCGCGGTCCACGGCCGCGCCCACTCCAGCGAGGGGAGCGCATAGGTCAAGGCGATGCACGCCAGCATCGACAGCACGCTCACCGCGAGGCGCCGCGCCGCCGCCGGCTCGACGTCACCGATCAACGCCTCGGCGTCCTCCAACGACACCACCTCCGCGACGTCTGCGACGCCGTCGAGGAGCCCGTCGGAGCTCGGTGGTGCTGGTGATGAGTTGCGCATCGTCGGTTAAAAAGCGAAGTAGATATTGGCCCGCGGACCTGTCAAGAGGTTCATCAAAATGACCGCCAGGAGCGCATAGGCGACGCCGATCACCGGGGCGGGCAGCGCCAGCATTCGCTCGCGTAGTCGTACGTCGACCCACTCCCTCGGAGTAAAGTGCCAGCAGGTCCCAACCACCAACAGCAACAGCATCCCGTGCTCAGCGACCCACACGCCCACCTCGCGAAGCGCGGTATCCGAGGTGCTCGCCGCCACGACCCAATCCTCCAGCCACTGCACCTTGAACAGGCCAGGGCGAACACCGCGACCGTCCCAGCGCAGCACCTGCGCGCACATCTCCCGCGCGCTCTCCAGGGTCTCCGCGCGAAAGAACACCCGAGACAACACCGTGAAATGAAAGGTCAGCACCACGTGCCCCACATGGTTCAAGCGCCCCCCGGTCACCGGGAACGCGGCGCAAATCCACGTGAACACCCCTCCAAGCGCCCCTCCCCGGACCGCGAGCCCGTGTTCAAGCGCGAGCACATGTTCCCCAAACAAGGTCAAGGTGAAGCCCACGATCACGGCCAACACAGTCAGCTGCGTCAGCGTCACCCACATCCCCTGCTCGCGGGTGCGGAGGCGGTTCCACCGGTTGAAGAGCATGGCGAGCCCGTGGATGTTGGAGTAGATCACAAAGTTCCAGCTCGCGCCGTGCCACATCCCCACCAAGAACATCGTGAGCCACAGATTGAAGTAGGTGCGCGCGGCGGACCCCTTGCTCCCTCCCAAGGGGAAAAACAAATAGTCTCGCAACCACGTGGAGAGGGTCATGTGCCATCGGCGCCAAAACTCTCCGAGGTTCCTCGCCTGGTACGGGCGATCAAAGTTCTCTGGGATCTTGAACCCGAGCAGGCGCGCCACGCCGATGGCGATGTCGGAGTAGCCGGAGAAGTCGGCGTAGATCTGCAAGGTGAAGCCGTACAGCGCGAGCATATTCTCCCACGAGGTGTACGAGCCGGGCGTGTCGAACACGATGTCGGTGAACGCGACGGCCAGCCAATCTCCGAGCACGACTTTCTTAAAAAGCCCCTTGAAGATCCGAAACAGCCCCTCGTTAACGTCCTCGAGGCGAAGGCGCGGCCGCACGTGCATCTGAGGGAGAAACTC
>CALKDV010000309.1 GCA_938084085.1 uncultured Nannocystaceae bacterium | reverse complement strand
AGGCGGTTCCCACGGAGTCGGGAACGAGGATGATCGCGACGACGATCATCGAAGAGTTGAGCAGCGGGAGGAGGTTTAAGGAGGCGGGTAGCGACTGGCTCAGCGTTTTAGGATATTTCCAGAGCGCGAGGATGATCGGGAGGCCGAGGCTCATGGCCAAGGGGAGCACCCAGCGCGGGAAGAGATTGGCCTCGGAGCCATTCAGCACAAATAAAAACGCGAATCCGCTGAGGAAGCCCAGGATCCCGAGCACCGCGAGGAGCGACCACCCAAGGGCGTCGACGAAGATCCTCGTTCGACTTCGTTTACGGGGGGTGATGCTGGGACTGCGTTGCGGCACGGAGACTCGCGCTGAATCTAGCACTGCTGCGCCGCGTTCACAGCCCGGCGTGGCCAATCACATGTTCGTGCCGCGTGCACGTTACGAGGCCGCGGTGGGGTCGGGGACCACCCGTGGGGTGAGGGGAAGCAGAAACTCAAAACACGCGCCCACATCCGCCTCGGGCGCCACACATGTCAAGCTCCCGTCGAGGCGTTCGACGAGCCCGCGGCTCACGGCGAGCCCGAGCCCTGAGCCTTGGCCCACCGGACGTGTCGTGAAGAAGGGTTCGAAGATTTGATCGCGGAACTCGGCCGGAATCCCCGGACCGCGGTCGATGACCGACACGCGCACGTGGTCGCTCACGGTGTCGATTTGAACTCGCACGTCATGAGGGGGGGAGGAGGCCTCACGGCTCGCGAGACCCGCGTTGAGCAGCAGATTCATCATGACCTGCTGGAAGACGCCCACGTCCATCTCCACGCGGAGGTCTCCGCCGGAATCGATGTGAAAGGCGACCCCCTCCGTGCGAGGATCCATGGAGACGAGCTCGATGTGTTTGATTACCTCCGCCCGCACATCACAGGGTTCAGGCTGGAGCGTGCGGGGGCGGCTGTAGTCGAGCAGCTGCGCCACGATCCCTTGGATGCGCGCTGTCTGCTCCGACATTGTCTGCAAGATTTCCCGGTGCTTGGATGGCATCCCTTCCCGTGGGTCGAGCAAGAAGTCGACGTAGCCGTGCACGGCCGCGAGGGGGTTACCTACCTCGTGTGCGACGCCCGCTGCGAGCCGGCCCACCGCCGCCAGTTGCTCGTTTCGGCGCAGCGCATCCGCCTGCCGTGCGTTCTCTTGACGCTCGGTGTCGAGGCTGGTGACCATCGCGTTGAAGTCGTGCGCGAGGTTTCGGAACTCGGCGGGGCCGTCCTCTGGTATCGGGCTCTGCAGGTCCCCTTGTGCGACGCGGCGGGCCGCCTCGCGCAGCTGTCGCATGGGCCGGAGGATGTTCCCGTCGAGGAGGAAGTTGCCAGCGACGAGCATGAGAACAATGATGCTGAGCGAGAGTCCGAGCATTTGCAAGATGACGGCCCCCTTCACCCACCCCTCCGGAGTCGCGGTGATTCGCAAGACCGGGCGGCGCGCGTGCGAACCTCCGCCAAATGTCGGCACGTGGGCGTTAAACACCAACCGCTCTCCGAGGGTCGAGGCGTCCTCGTCCAACCCCAGCTGGTCTGGGAGCGGTGGCTTCGAGGGGCTCTCTGCCCCGGCGCTGACGATGTGGACCGAGCCTCGGGGGCTTACCAAGAACAAGTTGATGCTCCGGATTCCAAGCTGCGTGCTCACCGACTGGAGGAGCAGGTCCGAGATGATGGCGCGATCGTACTCCTCGGGGCCATGAAAATGATTGCCGACGAGCGAGGCCACTGTCCGCGCGTACATGTCGAGCCGCTCCACCTCTCGTTGGTCGTGTCGATGTTTCGCCAGCGCTTGACTGACCAGCGAGAGCGACATGACGGCGAGCCCCACGAGCAACGCGAGCGTGACCAGCAGCTCGATGCGCAGGCTCTGCGCGTGTTTAGGCACTGCCTCGCCGGAGCACCGTGAGGGACGACGATCGAATCCCACGCGGTGAGGTTGGAGGGAGCGAGGGCTCCGCACCGGCGACGCAACCAGCGCATCGTGGCTGCGTCATCCGCCTCAAGTGCTTGGCGGCGGACCACGCCGCCACGCAAAGCGCGGCGATCGTGGCGACCTCATGCAGGAGGGGCGTCACTTCGAGGCCGCCTCTGCATCTCCGTCACCCGAGAGCTTTTCAGAGGGGCACGAGCCTCCACGGATGCCGCGCGCGCGCGGGCACATCCCATACAACTCAAGCTTGTGGCGCACGAGGGTGAAGCCGAAGCTTCGAGCGACCTTGTCTTGAAGGCGCTCAATCTCTTCGTTTTCGAATTCGAGGACGTGACCACACTCCACGCAGATCAGGTGGTCATGGTGTGCCGTGTCTCCCGCGACCTCGTACACCCGAGACTCGTTTCCAAACCGACGCTCGGCGGCGAGTCCACACTCGGTGAGAAGCTTGAGCGTGCGATAGACCGTGGCATATCCGAGCTTCGGGCTTCGGGTACGCGCATGGGCCAAGAGCTCGTCCACGTTGACGTGCCCCGAGAGACCAAAAAATGTCTTGGCCACAATGTCCCGCTGCCGCGTGGAGCGAAGCTGCTTCTTGTCGAGATATTCGTGGAACTGCGTGAGCAGTCCGTCGATCTCGTTGGGCGCCAGCTGATGCTCGGAGGCCATTGCTGGAGAGGCTACCTGCCATGCCTTGGTCGCGGCAAGTGCTGACTGCCAGGCTTCGGTGACGCGCGGAAAATCGGCCAGAGATCCGCCCAGGCGCTGTTTCCGGGCCATGTAGCCGAGGTCGGGCTCACGGCCTGACTGCCGTTGCGGGCGACGGTGGCAGACCCGTATACTCCCCGCTCCATGGCCGCCTCAACGAAAGGAAGTCGCGCTCGCAAGGGGGATCTGCCGTCCAAATCCGGCGCCTCGGACGTCGAGCACCGCGTGTAATCTCTTCTCGACGAACTTGACACGGTCGTCGACGCTCTCGAAGAGGGGGACCTCCCTCTGGAAGAGGCGCTCGAAAAATTTGAGCGCGGTGTGCAGCTCGCGAAGAAGAGCCATCGCGCGCTCGACGCGATGGAGCAGCGCGTCGAGCGGCTACTCGGGGATCGCGACGGGGTCGAGACGGAGGAGATGGACGCCGGCGATGAGTGACGCGATGGCATGGATTGACGGCCGCCGTGCCATGGTGGACGCCGCCCTCGCGAAGGCGCTCGAGCTGCCTCGCGATGCCGATCCAGGGGGCGTGCGGGAGGCGATGAGGTACGCCGTTTTGCAGGGGGGCAAGCGGGTCCGGCCGCTCTTGGTGCTCGCCGCGTGCGAGGCGG
>CALKDV010000308.1 GCA_938084085.1 uncultured Nannocystaceae bacterium | reverse complement strand
ACGTGGACCACCGGGACCTGAGCGCACGAAGGCCCGAGCGGCGCGGAGCCCCCATCCTCCCCCGTGTCCCCCGTGTCCCCCGTGTCCCCCGTGTCCCCCACCGGTGTGATTGTCTCACCTGCGTCGTCGGAGCTCTCGGTGGGGACGCAGCCTCCCGCGACAAGCAGGCCTGCGGAGAGAAGCGTGGCTCCGCAAGTCGCCGTTACACCTCCCATCACCCGGTGCCATCGTCTCGAGCCCACGGGTGAGCATACGACAACGATGAGACCGGCGCTCGGTTCCTCTCCGGCGAGCGACCTAGGCGCAGTCTTCCGCGCAGTTGTCGACGGTCTCGGGTCCGTCACACACGCCATCCCCGCAGCACATGGAGGTCTGCCCGGGCGCGCACGGCGGCGGGTCTCCCGGGTTCATGCCACCATCGTCACCGCCGCCGCCATCACCGCCCGCGCCGTTCGCTGGGGTCCCGGCGTAGCAGCCCAAAATGTAGGGGAAGCCCGTGGTCGCGTGATAGTGATAGTCGCCGCTGGGGCCCACGTGGCCATTGCATTGATCCAGGACCGTGGGCTCAGCGCTCGCCATGTACTCGTAGTTGTCCCACGCGTAGGTGGACGGGTCGCCCACCTGCACCCAGCCGCTTTGATATTCGACCACGCCTGAGCAGTCGGCGTCGGCGCAACCGTAGCTGCCGTAGACGGGGAACCCATCCATGGCAAAGCCCACGACCGGGGAGGCCTGCGTGGGATCGGGGTCGCCGTTGAGCCACGGCTCCGCGACGAGCCCCGCCTGCACGAGACATTTTTGGACGAGCGCGTGATAGTGGTAGGTGTTGGCGGTGTGCCCAAGGCACTCATCCATGATGTCGTTGTAGACAGGGTCTCCGTAGGGATCGGGAAACGCCCCCTCGTTCGCGCCGAAGAACGGCAGCCCGTTCACGGCGAATCCGACGACTCCCAACAGCGGGATCTCCGTCGGCGCCGGCGCGACCTCCGGAAAGAGGGGCACCCGATACTCCACGTTGGCCTCGACCAGGGCGTTCGGCGTGATCGGCACGAACGTGTAGTGCGGAATCGTATTGCTGTTCACGATGAGCTCCGTGTCCGAACACGCCACCTCCAAGCTGGGTGCGGGATAGCCCGGACCTGCACCCGGCGATTGGCTCACGTCGAGGAACACGTCGTCGGGACACGCGGCCATGTCGCCGTCCCCGTCGCCGCCAGAGGTCCCCGCGTCCATGTCGCCGTCGCCGTCACCCGCCGTTGAGTCGGTCCCCTCGGCACCCCCGCTTCCGTCCGCGCCCGTTGCATCCTCCGCGCAGCCGGTCAGCCCGACCGCACAGAGCGCGATCAATGTCATCGTTCGTGTCGTCATGATGTGTCTTTGGAGATTGGTGGGAGATCGGCCGTCCACCGCGCGCGGTCACAGCCCTTACTGGGGTCTGGTGTATCCCGACGCCGCCCCCCCTTGAAAGCCCCATTTCGAGCATTTACACCCGCTTTACCCCCGCAACACCCCGTGGACACGACCGCCGTGAAACGCTCGAGCATTCCCTGGCCCATGTCCCCCATCACCCCCACCTCCATCCGGTGCTTCCCCTCACGGTCTCGACGCTCGCGGACGACCGGGACCCTTTGCGCCCTCTTCATGGGGCTCCTCCCCGCCTGCGGTGCGGCGTTGGATGGTGAACAGGACGCCGGCGCAGAAGACGAGGTGCAGCTGCGCGCGGACGCGGTCCGCTGGATCGCCCACACGGTGGACGACGGCGACGCCTTTGGCGAGGAAGGGTTCGCCGGCGTGTACGATCTCGGCGTCGAGTTCGAGGTGGACCGCGCCTGGTGGGTCCACTACAGCGCGGCATTGATCCCGTGCGAGGACGCGGCCGCCCCGAGCGGCAGGCGCTCGTTGCCCGGAATCCGTGCGGCCCAGGCGGGGCACGACGACGTCCCGGACGGATCTACCCTCGCGACGCCCGTCGCGACCGCGCTGAGCCCGGGCCGTTCGTTTAACCTCGGCGACGCGAGCTTCGCCGAGCAGCGATACTGCGGCGTTCATCTGCTGGGCGCGCGCGCAGACGAGGCCACTATTAATCTCGACCTGGCCCCCCACCTCCTCGGCGCCACCGTCTCCCTGGGTGGTCGTTACCGCCTCCCGTCTTCGGACGCGTGGGTCGAATTCTCCTGCACGACGGATGCCCCAGTCGGCGCGGTCCTCCCCTTGAGATCCGCGTGGCTGTCGTCGACGGCATCCGTTGAGAACACCGCGTGGGACATCACCATCACCCGCGCGCTGGCGACGGTCCTCGACGGCGTCGACCCCTCCACGTCCACCGAGGACGCGTGCGGGCGCGCGGTGCTCGCGAACTTATTCTCACAAGACGCCATCCACGTCTCCTTCACGCCGACGCCGTGACCTCTCCCCTAGGGCGCGCGATTTAACGCCAACTCCGTCAGCACGACCGAGCCATCCCGGAGCTTGAAGACCGCCGAGATTCTCCGCTCGCGGCCCGAGTCTGCGAACTGGATCAGCGACGGGA
Organism: uncultured Nannocystaceae bacterium; assembly: GCA_938084085.1. GTDB lineage: Bacteria > Myxococcota_A > Polyangia > Nannocystales > Nannocystaceae > JAAZXR01. The sequence continues at coordinate 3,387 of CALKDV010000308.1, read as the reverse complement.
GATACGCCACGAGCTGCTCGAGATCCGCGATCGGCCGTCCCGCGAGTCGCACCAACCGCGCTCCCACCAGCGCCTGCGCGCCTCGGACCTTCGAGAGGGGGCCGCGGGCAGCGAGGCTCGACACCCGCGCCTCTCGCTGCGCGGGATCAAAAACGAGCCCGAGTATCTGTGTGCCCATGGCCAGCACCACGCCGCGCCGATCCACCACGGTCTCCGCCACGAGCACCGCCTCCAGTGAGGTCCCCGCGCGCACCGCCGTGAGCGCGACCGACTCCCCGGGCAGCATGGCGTGGACGGTCTTTTGAAGCAGGCGCGCCGCTTCAAACCGCCCTCCGGCGCCTGACCCGAGCTCGTCGAACCGCCGGCCTCGCAGCGCGACGATCACGTCACCCGAGCGGACGCCGGCCCTCGTCGCGGGGGCATCGGCCCCAACATCTCCCACCGCCACTCCGGTGATGTAGCCGGAGTCCCTCAAGGCCGAGGCCACATCTACCTCGGGGCGCAACTCCATGCCCACGTAGCCGAGCTTGGGCGCGTCCCCTTCTTTGAGGGCGCGAAGAAAGGACCGGACCCGATCGATGGGAATCGCAAAGGCGATCCCCTGGGCCTCGCGCGCGCGCGCCGTCGTGATCCCCACGAGCGTGCCGTCGAGGGCGAACAACGGGCCACCCGAGTCTCCCAAGTTGATGCTCGCGCCGAGCTGGATCACCGGCACCTCTCGGTTGGAGAGCACGCCCGCCCGATCCACCGCAGAGATGATTCCCGAGGACACGGTGTGCTCGAGCCCCACGGGGCACCCGACGGCGTAGACCGCCTGTCCCACCTCGAGCTTTGACGAGCTACCCATGGCGGCGGCCGAAACTTTATCCCCTGCCGGCACCGTCAGCCGCAGCAAGGCGAGGTCCTCGGTCCCATCGGCCGCGACGATCTCCGCTTGCACCGTGCGTCCATCCCGAAAACGAACCGACAAGCGCCCGTCGCTCCCTTCTTGCCTGGGATCCACCCCGAGCAGCGGCGCCACCACGTGATAGTTCGTCAACACGATTCCCGAGGCGTCGATCACCACGCCCGCCCCGCTCAAATTGCCAAGGACGTCGAGCATGACGACCGTCTCCTTGGTTCTCTCCACGGCCTGCTCGAGCGCGCCGTGCTCGGCGCCACGCCCTGCGGGTGTAGGTGCGCTGGTGGGCGCAGACTCCGTGTGTCTCGCGTCGATCCCGCGGTCCGCATATTTCCCGGTCACGCGTAGCTCCGCCGCCGGCGTGGCCTCTCCCCGAGGCGCGCCCCCCCCCGCGTCCGACGCCGCGATCACGGCCGCTCCCCCGACGAGGGTGCCAATGAGCGCGTACAACATGTTCGGTAGTTTGTCTGAGATCGCCAACGAACCCTCCCGATCCTGCGAGTGTAGAATACCCGACTTCGCCTCCGGTTCTTCCCTGGAAATCACGCCCCCATACCCTCAAAAAGACACGTTGACACAGTCGCGAGGACCGACTATTCCCGCCCTGGACGCTTCAAATTGATTTGAAAGCCAGCCACTGTGAGCGAACCTACGAACAAACAGAGCCCCCCTCCCGCGGAGGACCTCCTCGCCTCCGCCCAGCTGCGGATCGCGGAGGTGTTTGGGAACATCGCCGACTTTTGGGGGTTCACCCGTACCCAGGGCCGCATCTTTGGCCTGGTGTTTTTGTCGCCGACGCCCCTGGATCAACGCACGATCCGCGACAGGCTCGCCATCAGCGCCGGTTCCGCGAGTATGACCGTCACCTCCCTCGTCGAGTGGGGCGTGTTGCGGCGAGTGGGCCGACAGCTTGAGGCGGAGACCGACTTTTGGAAGCTCATCACCACCGTCATTCGGCGCCGTGAGCGTGAAGAGGTGGAGGACGCCATCGAGCAGGCCCACGCTGTCATGGAGGAGCTCAAACGAGGTCCCGACACCCAAGACATCCGCTTTGCCAAGGCGCGACTCGCCCACCTGCTGCGTTTCTTCGAGACCGGGATGAACCTGCTTGAGGCGGTGATCTCACTCGCGCCGATCAACCCAATCTTGCAAGCCATCGCGCGCGGCGCCGCCCGCTACAAGGGGGGCCGGCCGCGGCGCGGGCGAAGCGCTTGGAGCACCCCCAGGGACGCGCCCGCACAACCCTCCCCAGCAAAGGAACCCCATGCCTAACTCCCCCCTCGACGCATTCGTCCCATCGAACGATGAACCCGCCCGCGAACTCGTGACGCGAGCCACGAAGCTCGTCACGCGCGAACTCGGAGAGGTCGAGGTGGAGCTCAAGCGGCTGTTGCACTCGACCATTGCGGTGATCCCCAACGTCGGCGCCCACCTGGCGGACGCGGGCGGCAAGCGATTCCGGCCGCTTGTGACGCTCTTGTCGGCGCGCGCCGCGGGGTTCGAGGGCCCCGAACGGATCGTCGTCGCGGCCGTATCGGAGCTGTTGCACACGGCGACCCTGTTACATGACGACGTCATCGACGGGGGGGATGTGCGGCGCGGACGCCCCGCCGCCCGCCTTCAATACGGCAATGGGATGGCTGTGCTCACGGGCGACTATTGCCTCGCTCGTGGACTGCAGGCCATGGCCGCGACGGGGAACCTCGGCGCTGTCCAGAGCATGTCCGACACGGTGACCGCCATGGCCGAGGGCGAGGTAGCACAGCTCGACATCGCGGGCGACTGGAGCCTGGATCGCAAGCGCTACTACTCGGTCATCGAGCGCAAGACCGCCTCGCTGATCGCATGGAGCTGCGCTGTGGCGAATCTGGTGGAGCCTCAGTACCGACACCCCCTGCACCGGTTTGGCCTGGAGGTGGGCTTCGCCTTCCAGATCGCCGACGACGTCATCGACTACCAATCCTCAGAGTCCACCAGCGGGAAGCCGCGAGGCCAAGACCTCCGAGAGGGCAAGATCACGCTGCCTCTTCTCATCGCGTGCGAGCGAGACTTGAGCCTGCGCACCAGGTTGCAAGCGGCGTTCAGCGGCGGACGACCAGACCACGACGCGCTCTCGCGACTCGTGGACGATGTGGCGCGCTCCGACGCGACCGACCACGCCCTCGACGTTGCCGCCTCCCACGCGAAACAAGCGGAGATCGAACTTCGCGCCCTGCCCTCCTCCCCCTCCCGCGACGCCCTCGCGTCCCTTGCCCGCGCGGTGGTCCGGAGGGATCGATGAGCCGCGCAGTCGCTCCCGTCGCCGAGGCGGTCAACGCCATCGATGATCACGGCAAGAAGGTGCAGGCGATGTTTTCGGACATCTCCCACGGGTACGACCTCGCCAACCGCCTCATGAGCCTCGGCACCGACATCCGCTGGCGCCGACGCGCCGTGGCCACCCTGCTCCCGACCGGCCCCTCGGGCGCCACACACGATGAGCGCCC
>CALKDV010000307.1 GCA_938084085.1 uncultured Nannocystaceae bacterium | reverse complement strand
GTCGACCTCGGAGACCGGCATCCAGTCTTCCAATCCGTCGCGCCAGACCTGGGAGTCGCCGTCGATATCGCCAGCGGCGAACATTGCACGGACTTCTTCCTCTGGGACGGGACCGACCTCCTCGTCGCCCACGGCGACGTGCCATCCATCCTCTGCTTCCCCCGCGTCAGCCTCGGGCTCCACGGCCGCCTCCGCTGGTTTGTCGCGGACAATGATCGCGTTGCTGCACTTCTTGCAACGGATCTTGAAGGTTTTTCCCTTCACCTTGTCATCGGCAATGGAATATTTCGCGCCGCACTTCTCGCATTCGATCTTCATGGGTGTCTCACCTAACCGGGCTTTGGTTCTCCGGGGCGCCAACCTTGTCTAAAAGCTGACGCGCGCGCAAGTATAGAGAACCTCCCTCACCTCTACAACGCGCGCGAAGCACCCATCGATCTATTGGTCTGGGCGCGTCTTCACCGTCCCGAGGCTGCCATTTTTGCGGCCGCGGCACGACCGCCACTGGGGCTTCCAAGGCCACCGAGCCCCCAAAACAACAGCCGCCCCGGGCGCGGCGCTCGCTAGACCCCCGTACGAGCGCCTAAAATGGCTCTGCCAGACTGATCGTCTCGGTGCGATCGGGGCCCACGCCCAGCAAGGTCACGGGCACGCCCACGTCTCCCTCGATCAAGTCGAGGTATTCGCGCACTGTCGCCGGGATCTCTGCCAGCGAGCGTGCCGCCCGCAGCTGAGTGTGGAGGGCCCCATCACCCCATCCGGAGAGCGTCTCGTACTTCGGCCGCGCGCGCGCGAACCCGTCACGACCAGGGGTGACCCCATCTTGATAGCTGCGACACACCTGCACCTCAGGCAACATGGCGAGAACGTCGAGTTTGGTGACACAAAGGCCTGTCAGACCATTCACCCGGGCGGCGAAACGAAGGGCGGGGAGATCCAGCCATCCACAGTCTCGCGGACGACCGGTGGTCGCTCCGAATTCCCCGCCCGCGGAGCGAATTTGCTCTTCAGCCGCTCCCTCGGCGCGCGTGGGGAACGGCCCCGCACCGACCCTCGTGGTGTAGGCCTTCGTGATCCCCCAGACGTTGCGAATCTTGGTCGGTCCGATGCCGAGACCAGCGCTGATTCCTCCGGCGGTCGTCGTCGTGGAGGTCACGTAGGGATAGGTCCCGTGGTCCACGTCGAGGAGCGCTCCTTGGGCCCCTTCAAAGAGAACGCGCTTGCCGTCCGTGATCGCGTTATCGATCAGCTCTCCCACATCACACACCGACGGCTCAAGCCAACGAGCCCACTCCCCCGCGGAGGCCATCAGCGCGTCCACGTCGACCCCCTCCGTCGCCCCGAGGTGAAGCAACTCTGCGTCGACCGCCGCGGCGTTGCCCTCCAGTCGACTCCGAAGCGTGGCCATATCGAATAGATCTCGCACCTTGATGCCGCGGCGCGCCGCTTTGGCCTCGTAGCACGGACCAATTCCGCGACGCGTCGTCCCGATCTTGGCGGCGCCTGTACGGCTGTCCTCCCGCAGCCCGTCCAACGCGCGGTGGTAGGGCATGATCAAGTGGGCATCCAGGGAGATCTTCAGTTCATCCCCCTGCAGGAGGCCATGCCCCTGAATCCCTGCCACCTCGTCTTGGAGCACGTCTACATCGACCACCATGCCCGCACCCAACACACACGCCGTGCCTTGGTAGGCGCACCCCGACGGAACGAGATGGGTGATGATCTTTTTGCCATCCATCACCAACGTGTGTCCCGCGTTGTTCCCTCCCGAGTACCTCGCGACGACGTCTGCTTGCCCCGCGAGGACGTCCACGACCTTGCCTTTACCTTCATCGCCCCATTGAGCGCCAACAACTCCAAGAGTCTTCACGTCTTGTCCTGCTTCTTTCCGGGCGTCGTCGTGCGACGCCACATTTCATCTTCGCGCTCCCACGCGGTCAGGCGCGGACCCAGGTGACAAAGTTGCCGCGCATTCTGTGAAAACGCGAGGTCTTTCGCACCCAACAAATCCAATCCCGCGGCAGCCAGCCATGACGGTGTACCGCTGCGACGAATCTGGGACACCAAGCCGATGGCCCGCTGCATTCGGCGCTGATTGGCGACGTCGCTCACGGCGACGAGGCAGCCACGCGGGGCGGGAGCGCTGCGCGGTTCTCGGCCTTGGGCGTGCGCACGCTCGAGCGCGTCGAGATCGACCGCGAAGCCGATCGCCGGCATGTCACGTCCATAACGACCCACCATGTCGTCATAGCGCCCTCCACGAATCAACGGCGCGAAGCTCCCCGCCGCCCACGCCCGCAGCCGAAGGCCGGTGTAATAGTCAAAACCGCGGGCCTCTCCAAGATCAAGGACGATTCGGTCGCGAAGCGTCGGGCGCAAGAGCTCGACGAGATCGAGCACCTCCTCTAGTTCATCGATGGCCGTGGAGACTTTGAGCGGGCGCAAGGCTGCGCGAAATTCCGCCAGGTCTGTCGCGCCTCCGTAGGCACGACACAACGCGAACATCGCCGTCCGATACCGAGGCTTCACCCCCGCGCTCTTGAGAATCCCCGAGATGGCCACTTCGTCTTTCCTGGCGAAGGGCCCACGGATTCGCGTGGCGTCATCGTGCGAAAGCCCAACGGCCTCGAGCGCCGAACGAAACACGCCCGTGTGGGCGAGCTCGATTCGAAAGTCCCGCAGCCCGACCCCGTGCAGGGACTCATCCGCGAGCGCCACCATCTCGGCGTCCATCAAAGGTCCGCCCTCGCCCAGCAGCTCCACACCAACTTGGTGCAGCTCCGCGCGATCGCTCCGCTCATCTGGGATCCGGAGCACATCCGCGGCGTAGCTCACTCGCACCGCGTGTCCCTCCGGCCGAACACGCTGGGCCACCATCCTCGCGATTTGCGGGGTCACGTCCGCGCGCAAGCTCACCAGCTCCCCCGTGCCAGCCTCGATGAAGCGGACCACCCGCTCGTCTTGCTCGGTGCTCAGCCCCCGACGATGCACGTCGTGGTACTCGACGAGCGGCGGCACGACCTCCAAGAAGCCCCAGCGATCAAAAATTTTGAGCAGCTTGGCCTGCGCGCGACGACGCGCCGCGGCGGCGTTCGGGAGGAGGTCCCGCGAGCCCCGCGGGAGCCGATCAAGAGGCTCTAAACCCATCAAAACTTACGCCTCATCGTCCAAGAGGGCTCGGAACACCAGGCCCGTTGGGATCTTTGGATAAAAGAAGGTGCTCTTTTGCGGCATCACCTGGCCGCTGTCGCAAACGGCGACCACGTCGCGGACCGGGGTCGCGTTCATTAAACACACGAGTTGCGCGTCTCCGCTCGCCGTCGATGCGGTCTCAATGGAGGCCTCGGTGGACTTAAAGTACTTGAGGTTCGTCTTCGCGGCCTGCGCCGCCTTGGAAATACCGAGGCCTCGCTCCAACACAAGCTCATGAAGCAGCGCCACATCCAACCGAGCGAGGGATGAGTGCAACCCACCGAGCCCCGCGGCGGCTGGATCGAAGTCCTCTCGCAGGCGCAACACCGACAGCGTCCCCGAGCCGGGCACGGTGAGACCGAAGGTGGCGCGCGCGCCGTCACCGGGAGCGAGGGCCGCGGAGAGTTCGGCGGCGGTCTGCGGCAGCGCGCGCTCGGACACTTCAAAGTGCGCGGCGGCGCCCTCCAGCAAGCTCGGGAGTTCCACGGAGTCGAGGCCGTGAACGATGCGATGCGTGGGCAGCACTACCAACCCCTCGTCATCGAGATTGGACAGGTAGATCATCCCCATCTTCGCCGCGTCTTCGCGACCGGAGGCGCGGAGTTCGTCTCGGAACGCGCACATCGTCTCGTAGCGGTGGTGGCCGTCGGCGATGTAGATCGCCCGCGACGCGAGCGCCTCTTGAACGGCAGCGCAGGCGCCAGGGTCTGCCACGCGAAACAAGGTGTGGTGAGCCCCGTCAAAGTCGTCGTCCAATACCGGCGCTCCGAGCTGGTCGGTGACCGCGGCCTCCCAGCGCTTGTCGGGATCGGAGAACATGCCAAAGACAAGCTCGAGGTGGGCGTCACAGGCACGCATCAGCTTCAACCGATCCGCCTTGGGTCCCGCGAGCGTCCGCTCGTGTGGACGCACCTCGCCCTCGCCAAAGGACGTCAACTCCATCGCGCAGATCAGCCCCTTGCGAACGAAGCGCTCGCCCCCGACCTCAAAGGTCTGGTGGTAGACGTACAAGCACGGGTCCTCGTCGAGCACCAGCGCGCGCTCGCGGAGCGCGTCGAACACCCGTCGCCCCTCGTCATAGCGCGCGTCGCCGTCACCCTCGGGCAAGATCAGCCGCGCACAATTAAACTCCGAGCGGTCCGTGAGCACCCGGCGATGCGCGTCATCGATGACGTCGTAGGGAGGCGCGAGGAGATCGCGCGCTTGCCCCACGCGTGGGGTGTCGAATCGAAGTCCTCGAAATGGGCGGATCGCGACCATGGCCCCCTATACCGCGCCCCCCGTCGACGCGCCATACGCCAGGGGCGATCTGTCACTTCACACGCGCATGTGCGCCGATATCGCGGCGGATCTGCGCCCCGTCGAAGGTCAACCCCTCGATGGTCGCGTAGGCCTTTTCAATGGCAGCCTCGAGGTTGGCCCCGCGCGCGCACACGCCCAAGACACGACCTCCGGCCGTCTCGAAGCCCCCACGCTCCCCCCGGCGCGTGCCCGCGTGAAACACCTTCACTTCGGGGTCGCGGACATGATCGAGCCCCGTAATCGGGCACCCCTTGGTGGAGCGCTCCGGGTAGCCGGCGGACGCCATCACGACGCTGACCGAGGGCGCTACGTCGATCCGCCCGGGCCTGAGATCTCCAACCGCGGCCGCGTGGAGGTGCTC
>CALKDV010000306.1 GCA_938084085.1 uncultured Nannocystaceae bacterium | reverse complement strand
GCGCGCGCACCTTCGCACCGAGGCGGCGACAGACCCATCCCTCAATGATGCCCACGTCGTGGTGTTGTCGGCGCCTGGCTTTATCTTGGGAGTTCACGGCATGACCATGCATCGGCTGTACTCTGGAACCTCGCCGAGGTCGTGGCACACGCTCACCTTTGGACCGCGCGCCTATCTGTTACGACGCACCTCGCGGACGCGATTTGAGATGGAGGCGGTGGGCGGCACCGTGTTGACCGCGCTCAACGAGCGTAGTTTTCGCCGAGAAGATCAGGCGCTGCGCGTGGGAGAGGTCGTGGACACAGGGGTGTTCGAGGCCAGCGTCGTGCGAGAGCGTTCGGCGGGATCGCCCACAGTGCTCGCGTTCGAGTTCTCTCGCGCGCTCGAAGATCCGTCGCTGCGGTTTCTCGTGTCGACCGTGGAGGGGCTGCAGGCCTTCGTCCTTCCTCCTCCGGGCGAAACGACGGTCGTCCCTTTGCCAAAAATTCCGCCTAGCTAGGGCCGCAGGCGCCGATGCTGATACGATCTCCAGGTGAGGACACACGCCGCGCCCATCCGCACCATCGGCTTCGTTTTGTACCCGGGGGTCAACGGCCTCGACGTCGTAGGTCCGCACGAGGTGCTGGCTCGACTTCGCGGGGTTGAGGTGCGGATGATCGCGACGCGCAAAGGGCCGGTCTCTACGGACACAGGGGGCTTGACCCTGCACGCGACCCATGACTGGTCCGACTCGGCGGTGGATGTGTTGGTGATTCCCGGGGGCCGCGGGGTCGATGCGATCGCCGAGGACTCCGGCTTTATGAAGCACCTCGCACAGGCCCAGACTCAGGCTGGGGAGGTCCTCACGGTGTGCACAGGGGCGGTGCTGCTCGCGAGGACGGGGTGCGTGGCGGGCCGGCGAGCGACGACGCATTGGGCCCATCGAGTCCAACTGGCGGGGCTCGGTGTGGAGGTCAGTGAGGAGCGGACCTGTCGTGATGGGGCGTGGTGGTCGGGGGCGGGGGTCTCCGCGGGGATCGATCTCGCGCTCCGATTTGTGGGGGAGCGGGTGTCGACTCGACTCGCGCGGCAACTCACGGTCGCCATGGAGTACGATCCTCAACCACCGTGCGGGCGGGGGACCCTCGACGCGCTGGAGCCCGAGGCTCAACAAGCGCTGATCGCCGCGCTCACGCCGTCGGTTCGTTCCCGATCTTCCACTTGATATTGCAGCCAATGGAGGGGGTCATCTCGCCCGACGTGGCGACGCCCTCCACCGTCGCGCGCACCGCCGCGCGCAGGTCTTCACCGGTGATCGGGAGCCCGTTGCCGGGTCGGCTGCCGTCAAACTGCCCGTGATACGTCAGGGCTCCCCGCGCATCGAAAACATAGAAATCCGGCGTGCAAGCGGCACGGAAGGCGTGGGCAGTGGCCTGCGTAGGATCGAGGAGGTACGGGAAGCCGTAGTCCCCGTCGGAGATCTCCTCGCGCATGCCGGACGGGCCATCGTCGGGAAATCGCTCAAGATCGTTGCTGTTGACAGCGATCATCGTGGATTTTGACGCTTCAAGCTCCGCGCCAAAGACCCCGAGGGCGTCTCGTAGGTGCTTGACGAAAGGGCAGTGGGGACAGATGAACGCCACCACGAGCGCGCGATGTGGTGGCAGGGTGCCCTCGTCGAACGGGGCGCCATCGAGAGTGGTGAGCGTGAGCGGCGGGCGCATCGTCCCGCGGGCCACCGCGTTCGATGGGGTGAGGACCATGCCGCACGTTATCACGACGGCCCCTATGATAGGCTGGAGGACGATGTCGCCCGCGGTGATGGTGTTGGTCGCGTTTTGCCTCTACGGCCTCGCATATCGCGTGTACTCGCGGTTTTTAGCGGATCGGGTGTACGGGCTCGACGCCCAGGCGCCGACGCCGGCCCACACCATGCGCGACGACGTGGACTACCTCCCCACGAAGCCATCGGTGCTGTTTGGGCACCACTTCGCGTCGATCACGGGCCTCGCACCCATGCTGGGGCCAGCGGTCGCGGTGATCTGGGGATGGGGTCCCGCGTTCTTGTGGGTGGTGTTTGGCTCGATCTTTGTGGGCTGCGTCCATGACTTCTCCGCGATGGTGTTGAGCGTGCGCCATCGCGGAATGAGCGTGGGGCAGGTGGCCGATTCGATCATCGGTCCCCGTGGACGGACATGGTTTCACCTCATCATCTTCTTCGGGATCGCGCTCGCCATGGGGGTCTTTGTGTTCATCATCTCGCGGCTCTTCGCGATGGAGCTCGCGCCGGGTCGACCCGGACACCCTGAAGCTGTGATGCCCTCGGTGGCGCTCATGATCATCGCGATGGTCAGCGGCGTGTTGATGCACAAAAAGGGGGTGCGGTTGTTGCCGGTCGCGCTGGTTGGGTTCTCGCTGGAACTGTTGACGATTTGGCTGGGTATGAAGGCTCCCACGATGGGGATCGATCCCGCCTCCTGGCCCGCCCCAGGTACGTGGACCATTGTGTTGCTCGTATATGCGTTCGCAGCGTCTGTGCTGCCTGTGTGGGCGCTCTTGCAGGCGCGAGATTTCCTCAACGGGCTGCTCTTGTATCTCGGGGTTGGGCTGGCCTATCTCGGTCTGTTCGTGGTGCAGCCCAGCTTCGATGCGCCCATGTTCCAACCCCACCCCGCCGGCGCGCCCGGCATCCTCCCTACCGTGTTCATTGTGATCGCGTGCGGGGCGGCGAGTGGCTTTCACGGCTTGGTGAGCTCTGGGACGACCGCCAAGCAGCTCGACAAAGAGACCGACGCTCGACCCATTGGCTACGGCGCGATGATCGGCGAGAGCCTGCTGGCGCTGTTGGCGACCCTCGCGTGTACGGCGGGGCTCGGTTCTTCGGAGGTCTGGCACAGCCACTACGGCGACTGGAGCGCGGTGCAGGCGCTGCCTGTAAAGATCGATCTATTCATCTCGGGGACGACCAGCTTTCTCGTGGGCCTCGGCGTTCCAGAGGAGTTCGGCTCCGCTTTGATCGCGATGGTGGTGGTGTCGTTTGCGCTCACCACCCTCGACAGCGCGACGCGACTGCTCCGCTTCAACATCGAGGAGATCGCGGCCAGCGCCCGCATAGGATTTTTGCAGCAGCGCTATGTCAGCTCCGCGCTTGCCTGCGTTGTCATCGGGCTGTTCGCGTTTTACAAGGTAGACGTGCAGGTCGGCGACGCCGTGGTCGCGCAGCCGGCGGGCTTGGCGTTGTGGCAGTTGTTTGGCACGACCAACCAGATCCTCGGTGCGCTCACTTTGGGGCTCGCCTCGATTTACCTCAAGCGTCGGGGGTCGGTCGTGTGGCCGACGTTGGTCCCCTGCTTGTTTTTGCTGGGATCGACGGTCGCGGCGATGGTTCAAAACCTGAGTAGGATGAGCGATCCGCTCGTCTTCGGCGTCGGTGTGATCCTCTTGTTGCTGGCCGTCGGGGTCATCGTGGAGGGTGTGTTGGCCCTACGTCGCGACGTGAAGTCACGGCGCCCGTGAGCGCGTGAAGGAGGATCACTTGCGAGGATTCTCGGTCGGAAAGGCGAAGCGAAGCTTGAGATTCCATGCCGCCGCGTAGTGCATACCTTGCTCGGAGATCACGGACTTGTCGTTCGCGCTGAACAGGTAGTGATAGCCCACCATGAACTGGGGTCCGGTGTACAAGGGCCCTGCGAGCCAGATATCAAGGTTGAGGTTGAGTCGAGAGACTACCCCCGCTCGGGCGATGTCTGTCTTGGTGGGGTCCGTCGGATCAAAGTCGAGCTGCTCGAGCGCGTCTCCAAGGAAAATTCGCATGAACCCTGCGCTGAACCCAAGATTGATGTTGATACGCTCGTGCGGTCGAAAATCGTGATCGTAGCCGAGACGCAGAGTCCACATGCCCCCGGGATTTAGAAAT
>CALKDV010000305.1 GCA_938084085.1 uncultured Nannocystaceae bacterium | reverse complement strand
ATCACCAGCACCAACCCTAGGGGTTCGAAATGTCCGAAGTTCTCTACCATGTGAAGGACGAACCATCGCAATCCCTCTGCCGAGAACGCGGAGACGATGGGCCGCGCGACCCCCTCCTTGTCCGCGACCTCTACGCCCATTGACGCCAACAACGCAGAGATCCCCCCCACGATCACGATGAGCCAAATAAAGAGCCAGAACGGATGCGGGAGCAGGTTGCCCCCACGCTCGACGAGGTCGAGCATCCGGCCAACGAGCGAGGGCTTGTTCGGTTGTTCGTCGGTCACACGGAGAGAGGACCACATGGAAGGTGCCTTCGTAAAGCCAGCCCCCCCCGATTGACAGGAGCGGCCAGCGCGGCTTTGATCAACGGGTGATGAGGTTCGCCACATTCTGCCGTATCTGGGCGTGCGCGTTGCTCGTGACTGGATGCCACTGCACGCCCAGACCCTCGCCCAAGACGAGCGGTCCTCGATGTGAGTTCCTCGGCGCCCCGATTCACCAGGCGACCCTCAGCGACCCCATGATCGACGAAGCCTCGGGGCTCGTCGTGAGTCAGAAACATCCAGGCATCGGCTGGACCCACAACGATTCTGGTGACCGCGCGCGGGTGTTCGCGATCGAACTGGCGACCGGCGCAACCGTCGCTTCCTATACGCTCTCCGGGATCGCAGCGACGGACTGGGAAGACATCAGCCTCGCGCCCGCGGTGGGTGACGAGCCGGCCACCATGTACATCGCAGACACCGGAGACAACCTCCGCAGTCGCGACCACGTCGAGGTGCACCGATTCCAAGAGCCAGAGGTGCTGGTCACCCATGGAGTGCTCCACGAGGTGGAGACGATGCGGATTCAATATCCAAACGGTGCCCGGGACGTCGAGTGCCTCTCGGTCCTACCTGATGGCGGGCTCGTAATGCTCACCAAGACCCTGGACTTTCGCGCGACGGTCTTGCACGTCGACACATGGCGTTCAGGGAGCACGTCCACCGCTCAAATCGGCGGAACACTCCCGCTCATGCTCTCCGGTAGCGCGCGGTCGGATCGGGTCACCGGGTGTGACCTGTCCGAAGCACACGGGCTGTTTGTGGTGCGAACCTACGAACACGTGCTGGTGTTCGAGGACGCGCTCTCGCCGACCGTGGACGCGCTCCTCACCGCGACGCCCTGCGTCGCGAAGCTTCCCAGCCAAGAGCAAGGAGAGGCCATCGCCATCTCTCGCGAGACCCCGCCGTATCTGTTCTTGCTCAGCGAGGATGTCGGCGAGCCGATCTGGAAGATCCCCCTGACAAACAGCGCGCGTTCGCCTTCGCCCGAGGCTGCAACGGCCCCACCTCCCGTGCCCAAGTGAGCCCCTCACCGATGGATGCTCCCTGTCCTCACCGTCGAAACCACGCGCGACTCCACCCGCGAGCCGACCGCTTCCCTTCGCCATTGATTCGTGATCTAGTGCTGTGGATGGCCGCGCAGCTTCGATATTGCCTCACGCTGATGACCGCGCTGTCTGCCGGCTGCAGCACCACGCTGTACGCCGAGATGACCCACGAGGTCGCCCCTTGCGAGGACCCAGGCGGATTTTCGATCTCGGATCTCCACGCGTCGCACGAAGGCCCCTCGTGGTGGACCGCCTCTTGCGCCGAGCAAGTCTATTTTTGTAGCGTCCTCCACGAGCGACCGATCTGCTCTGCGCTCCCCGAAGGCGCCGACCTCCACGGGCAGACACCCCTACCCCCGCCCACCGCGGACTAGGCGCCCCTCGATGAGAACTCTGCCGGTCGGAGCGGCAGATGACACCAAGGTTCGAGATCGCCGGCCGTCGTGTTCCACACGGACGCTCGCGCGAGGTTGCCGCAATTTGTATGCCCAAAAGATGAGCCGTGCGGTGGTCGAATTTGACTGCCCATCGTAGGCTGTCGACCCACGCGGAGCGGCTCCTCAGCCGACCGCGAGCGATCCCCCCCTCGGCTGTCTTATGTCCCACCCCCAACTTCGCGACGTCCCTCGACTCCCCGTCACCAGCGGTCTGATCTTGATCTCCTGCATCACGATGCTCATGGGCGCGCTGGACTACGAGCTCAACCGAGTCGATATGTCTTCGCTTGCGTTCGATGGTGAGGCCTGGAGGATTTGGACCACGATCCTGCTGCACGGTGACTTCCTCCACCTGCTCTTTAACTGTTTTTGGATCTGGCGACTCGGGGGCTACCTGGAGCTTCAAGCCGGGCATCTTGTCGTGCTCGCCGCCTTCGCCGGACCTGCGGCCGCCGCCTCATTGCTGGAATATGCGATCCAAGGACCTGCCATCGGGCTGTCGGGCATGGTCTACGCCCTCGCCGCGGGGCTTTGGTACGCCGGGCGCCGGAGGGTCATCTATCGCGACGCCATCGACGACAGCACCCTACGATTCCTCATCGGCTGGGGCATCTTGTGTGTCGGTCTCACCGTGCTCGACCTTTGGCAGGTCGCCAACATCGCGCATTTCGGCGGCGCCGCCTTGGGGATCCTCGGAGCGTCCGTGTTGCTGTCCCACGGTGCGCAACGGCTCGTTTCGGCCGGTCTGTTCGTCCTCATCTTTACGAGCATCGCGCTCGCCGCATCTCCCGTCATGCGGCCACGCGTCGCGATCCTCGACCGCAGCGCCGACGAGCTCTGTTATCGAGGATACCGCGCCCTCGTCGAGCAAGACTACAACCGAGGACTCCGCCTCCTTGAGAACGCCGCGCGATACCCCGAGGTCTCCAAGCGGTGTCTGCACAATCTTGACGTCGCGCAGGTTCGAGCCTCGGACTAGCCGCAGCGTCGGCCCGTTGCCTGGAACAGACGGCCCACCGCGCGCTGCGGATTTGAGGAACCATATCGCCTCTAGGATCCCTCACGAGGCGGCTTGACACGCAGGAGCGAGTCCGCGTATATCCGGGGCGTGTTCGGTCCGTGACGCTTCGGCGCCACGGCGAAAAAGGGAATCCGGTGAAAGCCCGGAACTGCCCCCGCAGCGGTAAGTATCGACGAAGACCCATCCATGCACTGGCGCAAGCTGGGAAGCAGGGTCCAAGGAAGACATACAAGTCCGAAGACCTGCCGAACATCTCTGCCGCCATCCGGCGCGGAGTTTCTCCAACCGCCTCGTGGGGAGGCATCAGGAAGACAGGCCCAAGACACCCCTTTTTCGTCGTACCCATCAAGAAGTACCCCAGCCATCATGCTGGATCGGTAGGCTTGAGGGGTTCTTCGGACGCTGTTTCTCCGTACTCGGAATAATGAAACACACGACCAAAACACGATACAACGCCCTTTTTCTCGCGCTCACGCTCACCATGACCACCTCGATCCTCGGGTGTGACACAGGTGATGATGCCGAGGACAATGCCAACGCGGTGGACATCGCGGGCACCTACACCGACGACTACGACCAAACCCATGTCGTCGGTGACACCACATGGACGATCTCCTCGATGGACTACTCCTCCAGCTTTGAGTACGTCACTATCAACAACGAAGACAACTACATCATCGCCCAAAACAGCGTCGACAATGACTACTCCGGGGGGTTGTTCAGCCGCCTCGACTGGGTCTTCGACGCCGAGGGAGCGCTGCACACATGCGCGTGCGCCTACGACGCTCAGACCCCTGAGATCGCGCTCGCGTGTGAATCCGACCGCGAAGACCTCGCCGCGGGATGTGGGGGATTTTCCTGGAGTCTTTTAACTCCACAATAGTCGGACCGGACCCGCGAGGAGCTTCGCCAACCCGCGAAGAGCCTCGCGGTCACACGCCCTCATCGACTTGTAATCTTCTGCCCCCGTCGCTAGCGTGGTGACGTGAAGGTAGAAATCCGTGAACTACGCGAGGTGGACCTCGTGCGGGCGCTCCCCATCGCAAATCGGATGGGCGGAGATGACTATTATACGGAGGAGCTCCTCGCGACCTATCGACGCCGCTCGGAGCGAGATGGAGTCTCTTGCGCGCTCGCAGCGTGGGGTGACGACGAGCAGCTCTTGGGGTTTCGACTCACGCTCCCTCCCGGAAATTGGGAGCGCGGACGCGGCCACGGCCACTCCTCGGCGGCGTGGCCCGCAGACATCTCACGCCTCGGCTATTTCCAATCGTGTTTCGTCGACGAAGACCACACCGGGCGAGGCATCGGTCGAGCGCTCTCGGCCGAGGCCATCCATCGCCTTCGGCAGCTCGGCGCGCTGGGTGTCATCGCACACTCATGGAAAGAGTCCCCACACGATAGCTCTCGACGTGCGCTGACCAAGCTCGGGTTTTCGGTCGTCGCTGAACACGAGAACTATTGGTCGCAGATCCCGTACCACTGTCACCGCTGCGGTGTCCCCTGTCGCTGCACCGCGCTCGAGATGGTGCTCGACCTCACCCCGACGTCGCCATGACCTACTCCATCTGGCACCAGCGGCGCTGCCAAGCCCAACAAATTGACGTCGCGATCATCGGTGGCGGGATCTCAGGTCTCTCCGCCGCGTACTGGCTCCAAAAGCACGCGCCGGGCAGACGAATTGCCGGGTTTGAACGGGGCGAGATAGGGAGCGGCGCATCTGGACGGAACGCGGGCTTCATGACCTGCGGCTCCATCGCCCATTTTGACCGGCAACGCACGAATCTTGGGGCCGAGACCGCGCTCGAGCTGTGGTCAATGACCGCAGAGAACCATCGTCTCCTCGTCTCGGAGGGCCTATTGAACTCGGCGTGTGACTACGCGAAGACCGGTGCGTTCTCCCTCTCCCGCGCGTCCACGCGAGTCGAGTCGCTCCGCGAGGCGGTAGAGGTGCTGCGGACGCACGGCGCCACAGTGCGCCACGTTTCAGCTGGTGAGGCTCCGCTGCCCGAATTCGCGGGGGGCTATTGGTACGAGGGAGACGGCCAGCTCGATCCCCTTCGCCTGCTCGGCGCCCTCCGCGAGGCCTCCAACGTGGCGTGGCACCAAGGGACTCGGGTCCACCAGATCCAGCCAACCTCCGACGGCGTGACTGTGGAGACCGATGGTGGAGCCTACAAGGCGACGAATGTCATCGTCGCTACCAACGCCTACGCACCGGAGTGGCTCCCTGAACTCGCGCCATGGGTGCGACCCGTCCGCGCCCAGGCGCTGGTGACCGCTCCCGCCACACGCCCCCTCCGAGCACCGGTGTACGCCCTCGACGATTGGGCATACCTTCGACAAGACGCCCACGGCCGGATCATCCTGGGGGGGTTTCGCCCGCTCGCCGCGGACGAGGAGGTCGGCACGCGAGACCTCCTTCATCCACGGGTCCACGCTGCGCTTGACGCATTCTTAGATCGGCACTGCCGCGACCTGTTCGACGAGGCGCCGCGAGTGCAGCGGCGCTGGAGCGGCGCCCTCGGCTACGCGCCGGACGCCTTGCCCATCGTGGGCGAGCTTGCCGATCACCCCGGCTGTTTCTTTATCGGGGCTCATTCCGGGCATGGGATGGGCTGGGCATTCGTGGCCGCGCAGCGCCTCGCCGCCCTCGTCCTGCACGGCACCCGGCCCGGCCTGCTCGACGCCCGTCGCCTCCCTGGGCACGAAGGGGGCTGAACACCCCGCTGACATCGCGCGCGTGGGTGTGCGGCGCTGCACCTCCGGCCGCGCCAGGTGATGCAGTGAGGACAAAAAAGATAGACTGTGCCGCGGGAGTAGTTATGCTCGTTGATCCTTGCCAGGAGCGATCGCAGCAGGAAATGACGGGACGTGCGGTGCGGGCATCGCCACGCTGCACGCAGGCGGGAACGCGGTCGACGCGGCCATCTCCGCGATTTTCGCCTCCTACGTGTGCGAGCCCCTCCTCTCCAGCGCTGGGGGCGGAGGGCTCATGCTGGTCAAGCCTCCAGACGCGAGCCCCTCCTTCGTCGACTTCTTTCCGCGAGCCCCACGACACTCACATGCGAACGCCGACGATGCACCTCGCGATTTCCACGCCGTCGACATCGACTTTGGTGAAACGGCACAGCGATTTCACGTAGGGCGCGCCTCCGTCGCCGCACCGACCACCTTTGAGGTGTTGGCCGACACCCATCAACGGTGGGGCCGACTTCCCCTGTCGGACGTGTTGGCGCCTGCGATTCAGCTCGCGGAGCAAGGGCACCCCATCGGGGTCAGCGGCGCAGAGGTGTTTCGACTGTTGTGGCCGATCGTCAGCCTTGATCGTGACACGCTCAACACCCTCACGAACGGGGCGCCACCGACCCCAGACGAGATCCTCCGAAATCCTCGTTTTGGCCAGCTCCTCCGCGAGTTCGGCGAGCACGGTCGTCCACCTCCGCGGATACGAGCCTCCCTCCTTCGCGACTTTGGTCGTGACGCGGGCGGGCTTTTGAGCCCCGAGGACCTCGATGTGCCTGCAACAGCGAAGGTGCGCCCCCACCACGTTCAGCACAAAGACTGGCACATATGGACCGCCAACAAGCCCGGGGGTCATGCGCTCACGGAGATCCTCAGCGCGTGTCACATCCCTCCCCAGCATGAGGCGCGGTTCGTCGTCTCACTTGCAGATGCGGTCGCCAAGGCCGACCCCTCGCTTCGCGGCGTCCCCTCAACCCGGGGCTCGACCACGCAGCTCAGCATCACGGATGCGGAGGGGTTCGCCGTCTCTGTGACCACGAGCAACGGCGAAGGGTGCGGCTACGTGTTGGGTGACACTGGGATCTTTATGAATAATTTCCTCGGCGAAGAGGACCTCAACCCCGGCGGCTTCTTCCAGCATCGTGGGGGCGATCCACTGCCGACGATGATGGCGCCGACCATCGCGCTCAGCCCAGACTCGTCCCTGGTCGTGCTCGGGAGCGGCGGCGCCAACCGAATCCGCTCCGCGGTCTCCGCGACCTTGCTTCGCATGATGCACGGCGCCTCCCTTCATGAAGCAATCATGGCACCTCGCGTCCACGCGGAGGGGCAGACCGTGTGGCTTGAGCGACCTCGATGGCAGGCGCCCGCGACAGTCGAGGCCGCCCTCGAAGCGGCCTATGAGACGCTCATTGGATTCGATCGCCGCGCGTTCTTTTTCGGTGGCGTGCACGGGGTCGTGCACACTTCATCTGGAGAGGTCGCGGGCGCAGGTGACCCCCGAAGATCGGGCGTATACGTGCGCCAATAAACACCTCGGTGAGCAGGGAGCCCCTCTCATCCAGCGATTCCACCGGCGGGCGGTGACTTTTAGTCCCACGGCGGCGTTTGCCATCCTCGTCCCTAGACGCGCCATCTCACCGCCGCCCGCTCCCATACAGCGCACCTCCGATCTCCGTGACTCGTATTGAGACAACTCCCGCCTGACCCTGGACGGAGTTCGTGGGGCCTCCCTGCAAGTCGGCCTGTCGTGAGGACGTGCCGGTCGACGCCGGTGACTTTACTTTGGCACCCAACGCTCATCACTTAGTCTCAGAGGAGGCCGACCGGCACAACAACACAAACACACGCCGACGCCCTTCGAGACTCGATAACCACCAAAAGAGTCGCTCGCTTCGTGCTGCCTACCGCGCCACCATTGACTCATTTTGATCCACCGCGAAGCAACGCTGCAGTCG
>CALKDV010000304.1 GCA_938084085.1 uncultured Nannocystaceae bacterium | reverse complement strand
CGGTGGTGGCTTGAAACTGAAGGGCGACGAGGGCGCCGGCGTACGGGCGCGCCGTCGCGGGGAGCTCGAGCAGGGGCGCGTCACTCGCGACAGCGCGCAGATGGTCCATGTAGCTGCGGCCCCAGACACGGCAGGCATCGTCGAGTGCGGCCGCCCCCTCGGCGTGGGTTGCGGCGAGGCACGCGTTCAATCCCATCCCGGCGCCGCGACGTAGATGGGTGATGACGCGGCGGCGATGGGCCTCAGGATCGCTGGCGAGCGTGAGCTCCCGCCGCGCCGCGTCTATCCACTCGGCGACGGAGAGTCTCAACAGCCAGTGTGCTTCGTCGCGCGTGTTTGTCATGGCCGTCACTATCCGCCGGTGGTGCCGGTGTCGGAAGTGGTGCCGGTGTCGGAAGTGGTGCCGGTGTCCGAGGTGGTGCCGGTGTCCGAGGTGGTACCGGTGTCCGTGCTCGTGTCGGACGTCGCGTCCGTGTCGCCCGTTCCAAGGTCGAGTTTCGTGAGCATGTCCATGTGGGGTTGCATGGGGTCGAGCCCCTCGTCATCCCCGGAGAGTGCCTCGTCGCTCACGCACTCCCCAAGCTGATCGGGAGGGCGGCACTCGTCGCTGGCGAGGATGACGCCATTGTAGGCGCATACGAGCCCGTCGACGCAGTCAGAGCCGCAGCGACAAACTTCACCCGCCGCCGGCTTGCAGCCGCTGAGCGAGGTGACGGCCAACAACAACCCGAGCCAGTGAGGTGTACGTACACGCATGGTCCTCACGAAACCGGCTTAAACTCCAATGACATGAGCTCAAATTCACGGTCACCGCGGGGGAGCTTGACGAGCACTTCATCTCCCTCGCTCTTGCCAATCATGGCGCGGGCGATGGGGGAGTTCACGTTGATGAGCCCGCGTTCTGCGTCGGCTTCGTCCTCACCGACGATGGTGTAGACCACCACCTCGTCCGAATCGAGGTCGGTCAGCGTCACGGTCGCCCCGAACGCGACCTTCTCCGATTTAACGGTGGCAGGATCGATGACTACTGCGTGAGCGAGGTGGTATTCGAGCATCCGCATTCGGCCATTAATCTGAGCCTGCCGCTCCTTGGCCGCGTGATATTCAGCGTTTTCTTTTAGGTCGCCGTGCTCGAGGGCGGCCTCGATTTCACGAACGTTCTCGTGTCGGTCCACGTCGCGCACTTGGCGGAGCTCCGCCTTGAGCTTGCGGTGACCTGCGGGTGTCATGGGAAATTTGTCGTCCATGGTGATCTCGTTTCATGCGCCGGCCCGCGCATCACGGCGGGGTGGAGGACCTCACGCGGGGCTCGAACTCGCGGTGCGATAACCCTCGGGCGAAGCGCTCAATGCGTCCCCTTGCTTGAGCGGGGGCATCTGGTGGCACTCTTGCAGAGATATCGCTTTTTCGATGGATGCACCAGACCGGGCGGCCTCGATGGCGCTGACTGCGGCCATCGCGCCAAAGATTGTCGTGAAGTGAGGGATGCGCCGGGTGAGGACCGTGCGTCGAATGGAGAACGAATCTTTGATCGACTGCGCGCCTACGGTCGTGTTGATCACCATGACCACATCTCCGTTGACCAACCGATCGACGATGTGGGGACGCCCCTCTTTGACCTTGTTGACGGGCTCACATTCGTAGCCGCGGGCGCGGATGGCTCGGGAGGTCCCGCGCGTCGCGATAAACTTGAAGCCGAGCGCGTGGAGACGGTCGAGGACGGGTTTGACCGCCTCCTTGTCACTGTCGCGAACACTGACGAACACGAGCCCTTCTTGCGGGAGGTGAATGTCGGCCGCTTCAAGCCCGAGCTTGAAGGCATCTCCAAAGTTCTCGGCGAGGCCCATGACCTCTCCGGTGCTTCGCATCTCCGGCGACAAGATGGTGTCGGCCTCCTTAAACTTCATGAATGGGAAGACCGGAACCTTCACCGCGACCAGGCTGGGTTGGCGCTCTTGAACGCCGAGTTCGGAGAGTCGCTTCCCCGCCGCCGCGAGCGCGCCTATCTTCGCGAGGGGAGTCCCCACGGCTTTGGAGACGAACGGGACGGTCCTCGAACCGCGAGGGTTTACCTCAAGGACAAACACGCGTCCGCCTTTGACGGCGTATTGGACGTTCATGAGCCCCACCACTCCGAGTGCGCGGGTCAGCTTGATGGTGGTCTGTCGGATTTCCTCGATCAACTCCGGCGGCTCATTGACGGGCGGCAAGGAGCAACTGGAGTCACCGCTGTGAACACCCGCCTCCTCGATGTGCTCCATGATCCCTCCGATCACGACATCTTCTCCGTCGCTCACCGCGTCCACGTCAAACTCGGTGGCGTTATCCAGGAACTCGTCGATGAGCACGGGGTGGTCCGGGGAGGCTTCAACCGCCTCGCGCATATACTTGGCGAGGTGGGCGTCGGAGTACACGATCTCCATGGCCCTGCCACCGAGCACATAGCTCGGGCGCACCAACACGGGATAGCCAATTTGGCGGGCCGACTCGAACGCCTCTTCGGGAGATCGGGCCACTCCCCATCGAGGACAGGCGAGGCCGAGCTGGTTGAGCAGCTCGCCAAAGCGCCCGCGGTCCTCTGCGAGGTCGATGCTATCGGCGGGGGTGCCGAGGAGTTGGTAGCCCGCGCGCTCGATGGAGTTCGCGAGCTTGAGGGGCGTCTGCCCGCCGAACTGCACCAATACGCCGACGAGCTCGCCGCGTTGACTCTCGACGTCGAGGATGTCG
>CALKDV010000303.1 GCA_938084085.1 uncultured Nannocystaceae bacterium | reverse complement strand
CGTGTCGCGACTCAATGATCGTGGCCCAGTTTATGGTCGACCGACTCGCCGGCGGTGCGACGCCCGGCGATGTCAAAGAAGAGGTTGTTGGGGTGATGGACGTCCTGCGCGTGCGGGAGATCCCCGTGGAGGGCCGGCCGGTCTTTGGTAACGCACGGGCGCCGGTGACGGTGGTCGTGTTCGCAGACTTTGAGTGTCCACACTGCCGCGCGGAGGCGCCCGTCTTGCGGCAGGCGGTGCAGCAGTTTCGCGGTCAGGCGCGTCTTATCTACAAGCACTTCCCGCTCAATATGCACCCCCGGGCGAAGCGGGCCGCAGTCGCGACGGAGGCGGCGCTCGCCCAAGGGAAGTTTTGGGAGATGCACGATCAAGTCTTCGCGCACCAAGATGCCCTCGAGGACGAGGACCTCATGCGCTACGCCAAAGAAATCGGGCTGGATATGGCCGCATTTGAGGCTCACTACGAGGCGTCCACGGGCCTGGCGGTGGTCGAGATGGATCGAAAGCACGGGGACGCGCTCGGGTTCTCGGGGACGCCCGCTGTGTTTATCAACGGACGCGAGTACACCCCCGCGCTCTTCGGCGGCACCGTTGAAGGCTGGATTGACGACGCGTTGCGAAGATGAGCGCTCCGTCGCCATGGGTGGAGGCCTTCGCGCCCGCCACCGTGTCCAACCTGGGCCCCGGCTATGATTGCCTAGGGATGGCGTTGGATTTGCCGGGCGATCACGTCTTGGCCCGTCGCTGCGATCGTCCCGGGGTTCACATCGTCGACATCGATGGTGACCATGGGAAATTACCCACCGAGGCGTCACGGAACACGGCGGGGGTCGCAGCGACGCAGCTTGTGGATCGGTATGCGTCCGGGGCGGGCGTTGAGCTTCGACTCCGCAAGGGCCTGCCGCTCGGATCCGGGCTCGGGTCGAGTGGGGCGAGCGCCTGCGCGGCGGTCGTCGCCGTCGAACGGGCTCTTGGGCTGCAGGTGGGCAAGGACGCGTTGGTCGAGGCCTGCCGCGAGGGGGAACGGATCGCCTGCGGTGCCGCCCATCCCGACAATGTGGCGCCGTGCATCTACGGTGGTATCGTGCTCATCGCCGCGCTCGATCCCCTCCGCGTCGTCTCCTTACCCACGCCGTCGCCGTGCCACGTCGTGGTGTACACGCCCGATCACGAGGTCCCCACGGCGAAGGCAAGGGCTGCGCTGCCAGACACAGTGCCCTTGGGCGCGGTGTCTGAAAACTCCGCTCGGCTCGCGCAGCTCGTTCATGGCCTCCATCAAAATGATCTGATGATGGTGGGAGAGGCCATGGTGGATCGCCTCGTGGAGCCCGTCCGAGCCGAACTCATCCCAGGCTATCGCGACGCGAAGGCGGCCTGTTTGGAGGCGGGGGCCCTCGCGTGCAGCATCAGCGGCGCGGGACCGACCACCTTCGCGCTCACCGACGATCCGCAGCGAGCGACGGCGCTTCTTCAGATCTTTGACGACACCTACCGCATGGCGGGGGTGCGTGGAAAAGGGCGCGTGGCCACCATCAGTGAAGGCGCGCGCATCGTCTCTCCACCGCTGCACTAGCGGCGGTCTGCGAGCGGCGAGCGCCTAGCCCGCTGTGGTCATCTGGAAGAAATCCCACATGACCTCGTTGGACATGAGGTCCTCCGTGGAAGATCCGAACGGGCAAAACAACTGACCAGGCCAGCAGTGATCGATGCCCTCAACGGTGCATAGTTCGACGGGGCCACCTTGGCTGCAGTTGTTCCAGCGGACGCAGGTCGCGACGCCCATATTGTAGACCTCCTCCGGCTCGCCCGTGCATCCAGCCTTCTCTGCCCAGGCGTCTGTGCTGGAGACAGCGGCGGAGTAGGGCACGAGAGAATCGACGGTCCCGTGAATGTGGATCAGAGGGATCACCTTCTCGGGGTTGCACGCTGTGGTGGAGATGCCCAGGGCGCCCGCGACAGGGGCGGCGGCGGCGATGAGATCGGGGGCCTCGCAGGCCAGCAGATAGGACATGTATCCGCCGTTGGACATGCCAGTGGAGAACACTTGGGAGCGATCGAGGCAGGTGATGTCGTCGAGCTCGTCCACGAGCGCACGGACGAAGCCGACGTCGTCCCGGGTGAGATCATCGGCGCAGCAGGATCCCGCGTTCCACGACTGGCTGCCGTTGTCTCCGTTGGGGAGACCGTCCGGGTACGCGACGATGAACCCCTCCGCGTCGGAGGTCTCGTTCATATTTGAGAAGAAGATCTGCTCCGACGCCTGGGAACCGAATCCGTGGAAGTTCAGCACGAGGGGGGTTTGGGTAGAGGGGTCGTAGCCCGTGGGTAGATGCAGGCGGTAACTCCGCGTGACCCCATCGAAGGTGATTTCGCGCGAGAAGTCTCCTGAACTGGTCAAACCACTGCCGGTGCATCCTGGGGTCGCGTCCCCGTCGCCGTCCCCGTCGCCGTCCCCGTCACCGTCACCGTCACCGTCACCGTCGCCACCGGTAGACGTGGAGGCGCCATCTGATGCCCCGTCTGCGGTTGTGTCTCCCGAGTCGCTCGCGCAGCCCGTGAGGAGCAAAAATACGGTGGAGACTGCCAGTGTTCGGCGCATGACGAGACAGTACCCTCCATGCGCCGCTGCGCCAAGGGCTCACCCGCTCGGTGGAGAAAGGCGGTCACGGTCGCACACGATGTCGCCATGGGCGGCGAGCACGGCGACCACCGCGCCGAGGCTCGCGAAGCGGGCGTCCTTGGTGGTGCCTCGGACGAATCGTGC